>JAUVZJ010000014.1 GCA_030602585.1 Candidatus Methanophagales archaeon
TTTTTGTTTACCTTCTCATCCCGCCGTTGCATTCTTTCTGTCAATATATTCTTCCTGTATAGAAAAGCGTTTTTATTAGTATAAAGTATGATTAATTGAGTGGATAGAAATGGCAGATAAAAAGATAAGCATAATTGGTTCCGGCTGGGTGGGCACGGCTATTGGAAAGGGTTTTACTGAGATGGGCTACGAAGTGATTTTCTACGACATCGTGGATAAAAGCCTGCCTAATTTCACAAGGGATATAAATTACGCAATAGAAAACTCAGATGTGTCTTTCATCTCTGTTCCAACGCCAACAACAACTGAGGGAATTGACTTGAGCTACGTGAAAGAAGCAACGAAGAATATAGGAAAGGCATTGACCCTGCGTCAAAAGTATCATGTTGTAGTCGTAAAAAGCACGGTGGTTCCAACAACGACAGAGCAAGTGGTAATTCCGTTATTAGAGAAATATTCAGGTAAGAAAGTTGGTGAATTTGGTGTTTGTATGAATCCCGAGTTCTTAACGGAAATTTCCGGGAGTTGGAGCAAAGATGAAGGAACGAAAAAGGATTTCTTTACCGAAGATCGAATTGTTATTGGCGAATGCGATAAAAAATCAGGTGATGTTCTGGGAGAGCTTTACGAACCGTTGAACAAACCTATTTTCAGAACAGATTTGAGAACGGCGGAGACGATAAAATACGCATCGAACTGCATGCTTGCAACGAAGATTTCTTATTGGAACGAGATTTTCCTTATCTGTAAAGAATTAGGCATTGATTCTCAAATTATTGCGGATGTCGTTGGTCTCGATCCTCGCATAGGTAAATATGGGACGGTTCATGGAAAGGCATTTGGTGGTAAGTGTCTGCCAAAGGATTTGAAGGCATTCGTCTCTTTTGCTGAGGAATATCAGGACGCAAGATTATTAAAAGCTGTTGATGAAATTAATGAAGAGATGAAGAAGAAATACGGTGTAAGAGGATGATAAGGAAAGCGGTGATACCCGCAGCAGGGTTGGGAACGAGATTTCTGCCCGCAACGAAAGCACAGCCGAAGGAGATGCTTCCCGTAGTGGATAAGCCAGTTATACAATACGTTGTGGAAGAAGCGATATCGTCGGGAATACAAGATATTCTTATTATAACGGGCAAGGGTAAAAGGGCAATAGAAGACCATTTCGGGAAGAGTGAAAACGAACTGGAAAACGAGTTTTTAGATGAAATAGACGAAATGATGAGTCATGTGAATCTTCTTTATACAAGGCAGAGAGAGCCACGAGGGCTGGGGGATGCTGTTTATCATGCAAAAAGTTTTGTATGTGAAGAGGCTTTTGCCCTGCTTTTAGGTGATACTATAACTATTCCCGAATGCACAAAGGAATTAATCAAGAAATACGAGGAATTCAAAACTTCTATTATTGCAGTTGAGGAAGTTCCGAATGAAAAGATAAGCAGCTACGGTATAATAAAAGGAAAAGAAGTTGAAGGGGATATTCACCTCATTGAGGATTTAGTGGAGAAGCCTTCGCCTGAAGAAGCACCATCAAATTTAGGAATCCTGGGTAGATACGTTTTGACGCCAGCGATATTTGATGCAATTGAGAGGACGCCTCCCGGTAAAGGAAATGAGATTCAACTTACCGATGCGTTACGCCTCGTAAGAGAGAAAAGATACGCTTATGTTTATAGAGGGAAAAGATACGATATAGGGAATAAGCTTGACTGGCTAAAATCGAATATTGAGCTTTCTTTAGCTGATGAAAGGTTTAAAGATGCACTTAAGAGTTTTTTGGATTCGAGGATATGATAGGTGATAAAACTGAAGAAGGAGATTGAAGAAATAATAAAAAATCTTGGAGACATAAGCAAAAGCGTTGAAGACAAGAATGTTTTAGTTACAGGAGGAGCGGGTTTTTTAGGCTCCTGGATTTGTGAAGTGCTTGTAGAACAGGGAGCGAAAGTAATTTGTCTGGATAACCTTGTTAGCGGATTGAACTCCAATATATCTGCTATGATGGATAAAGATAATTTCAAGTTCATCCAACACGACGTAACGCAACCTATTTTTTTCGATGAGCAAATAGAAGTGGTGATGCATTTAGCGAGTAGAGCATCTCCTTTTGAGTTTGAAAAGTATCCAATTCAAATTCTCAAAGCGAATACGCTGGGGATTTGGGTCGCGTTGGGGATAGCGAAGAAGCATGAAGCTAAGTTTCTATACACATCAACTTCTGAAATCTACGGTGATGCAAAGGAGATCCCGACAACTGAGGAGTACCGAGGTAATGTGAATCCAGTTGGACCGAGAAGCTGTTATGACGAGGCAAAGCGATGTGGAGAATCCTATGTAATCGCGTATAAACTGCAGCATGGCATGGATACAAGGATAGCAAGAATCTTTAACACATATGGACCAAGAATGAGAGCGGAGGGAGTTTATGGAAGGGTAGTGCCTCGCTTTATAGAGCAAGCATTAAGTAATAAACCGATAACAATTTTTGGTGACGGTTCCCAGACAAGGAGTTTTTGCTATGTGACGGATCAGGTGGAAGGTTTGTTAAAGCTTGCTTTTTCTGAAAGAGCAAAAGGAGAAGTGGTAAATATAGGAAGTGATAATGAAATAACAATTTTAGAACTCGCAAAATTGGTAAATGAGTTAACTAACTCTTCTTCAGAGATGGAATTTCATCCTTTGCCCAAAGACGACCCCATGAGGAGGAAGCCGGATATAAGTAAAGCGAAGGAAATTTTAAGCTGGAAGCCAAAGGTAGAGCTTAAGGACGGGTTATTAAAGCTGATAAATTGGTTTAAGGAAAAGGAGAGTGGAAAGTTAGGGAAATGAGTAAAGTTTTGGTAACATGTGGAGCAGGATTCATAGGAAGCCATCTGGTAGACAAACTCGTAGAAAAGGGCGACGAAGTGATTGTGATGGATAGTTTAGAGGAGCAAGTGCATATAAAGAAAGCAAACAATCTAAATCCAAAAGCGCAGTATTTATTTGAGGATATTATAAAGAGGCGGAGATGTTTTAGCCAAAGCTGTGGTTGAAAGAGGAATGAAGGAGCTTGTGGAATGGGTTAAGGCTAATGAAAGACTTTTTAAGTAAGTTACTTTAAGTGAATACACCCAAACTTGGCGGAGAAGATGACAGAAGAATCATATTTAAATGAATCATTAAAAAAAGTAGTAAAAGGCGTGGGATTCGGGTTTACAGGTGCAATTATCGGAAGAATATTTGGATATCTTACGAGAATAGTTTTAGCCAGATTCCTCGGTGCAGATTATTACGGTTTGCTAAATCTTGGACTTGCAGGTTTCAGCATAGCGGCTGCTATTGCAGCGTTGGGCTTAGGCAGTGGTGTTATAAGATACGTTTCATATTACAAAGGGAGAGGAGAAGAAGGGAAAATCAAAGGCATAATCTATTCCGCTTTGAAAATAAATCTTCCAGTAGCTTTAGCTTTTGCATTTCTTCTATATTTAGGGTCGGATTGGCTTGCTATTTATGTATTCCATGACCCGGCTCTTTCTTCCGTCTTAAAAATCTTCTCTTTCGCTATCCCTTTTTCAATCTTAGCTGGGAACTTTATTTCAGCAACGATAGGATTTCAAGATTTGAGGTACAGTATTTATGTTCACGACATCTCAGAAAATGCGCTTAGATTGATTGCAATTGTCATACTGCTTTCATTAGGTTTTGGTTTAATAGGTGCAGCATGGGGCTGGTGCATAGCAGTCATGGGCACTCCTTTTTTAGCTTTCTACTTCCTTGAAAAAAAAGTTTTTCCTTTTTTCAAAACAAGAACAAAGCCTGAGTCAATGGGGAAAGAGCTTTTCTCTTTCTCTTGGCCTTTACTCCTCGTTGGCTTCGCAGGTTTGGTATTGGGATGGACAGATACGCTGATGTTAGGCTTTTTTGGAACTTCTTCAGAGGTGGGGATATACAATGCGGCTTTACCTACAGCCCTGTTGGTACTAACAATCCCCAGTATCTTTGGAATTATTTTTATGCCCGTTATATCGGAACTCTTCTCTCGTGGGAGATATGAGGATATTAAAAATATGTATAGTATTGTAACGAAATGGATACTTTCTTTAGTCATACCCGGATCTCTTTTAATGATATTATTTGCACCGTCTATCATAAGAATAATTTTTGGCGTTGAATATACCGGAGGTGCATTAGCATTAGTAATATTGACCACTGGATACCTATTCATTTCTTTATTTGGTCTAACCGGTCAGATACTTGAAGCGTATGGTCGAACAAAGGTAATAATGGGCTGTATTTTCTTCACCGCAGCTATAAATATTGTTTTAAATTGGTATTTAATACCTATTTATGGAATAACAGGTGCAGCTCTTGCCACGGGTTCATCACTTGCTATTTTGGGCCTTATTCAATTTTTATTCGTGTATCGAATAGCAAAAATGCACCCTTTCCGACTTAACTACCTAAAACCATTATTTGCATCTGTTTTTGCTGTTTCAATCGTTTACGGAATAGTGAAATACATCATAGTACCATCGTTTTTTGTTTTGATTGGGATGCTATTTGCATTTATTATTATTTACTTTATCCTTCTTTTGCTTGTAAAAGGATTTGAAGAGGAAGATTTGATGATAATGCGGGCAATAGATGAAAAATTGGGAACGAAAACTGATTTACCCAGGAAAATAATCAAAAGGTTTTTAAAGTGAGAGATAGCTATATATGTCTCCCCTATAAATAGAAATTCAGATTGAATATGATTGAATATGAACCAGATAAGGTGATAGGTATATGAAACTATCATTAGTAAACATATTGGACGTTCCGGAAGTACCTCCTATGGGACTAGCGTACATAGCCACTTATCTGAGAGAATATATGGGGTTTGAAAATACTGAAATAATAGATACAAATGTAGAGAACGTTTGGAATGGAATTAAAAGATATAAACCCGATGTCATCGGAATATCTTCCATGACCATTACGTATAGTAAAGCGATGGAATTAGCAAAAAGAATTAAACAGGAGCTGGATATTCCTTGCCTAATCGGAGGACCGCACATATCAACTTTGCCTTCTTCTCTATCAGGTGATTTTGATTTAGGTATCGTTGGCGAGGGGGAACAAACAATGCTTGAGCTTATCCAGTTGTATGAGAAATATGGAGAGTTCAAAAAAGAGAATTTAAAAGAGATAAAAGGACTCGCCTACCACGATAATGGTAAAGTTAGCTTAACAGAAAAAAGAGATTTAATTCTACCTTTAGATAAAATTTCTATCCCGGACAGGGTCTTTCTTAATCCGTTATATTTTCGTGAGAAAGGAATAGTTTTCACGGATAGAATTGGACGAGAAGCTCATGTATTAACTGCGAGAGGCTGTCCATATCGGTGCGTTTTTTGCTCTACCTCTGTGCTATGGCAAAAGGTTAGGTATCACTCCGTAGAACACATATGTAGTGAAGTGAATGAACTTATTGACAAATATAAAGTCAACGCCATTCAAATTTGGGACGATATATTTACAATAAATAAAAAGAGGCTAAGGGAGATAGCCGATGCCTTTAAAAGGGAAGGTATAAATGAAAAAGTTGAGTTTTCTTGCCAACCCCGAGCAAATTTAATTGATGATGAACTATGTGAGATATTAAAAGGGATGGGTGTTATTGCAGTAAGTTTTGGCTTCGAGAGCGGAAGTGATAAAATCCTTAACTACCTGAAAGCAGGGTCTGTTACTGTTGAGCAAAATAAAACTGCTATAAAAACATGTAAAAAACACGGTTTCAAGGTGTTCGGAAGCTTTATGTTTGGGAATTCTGGTGAGACCTTAGAAGATGTCAGACAAACATTAGATTTAATTGATTTCATGGGGGATAATGATGTAGACTTAGTATGGGCTTTTATATCAACTCCATTTCCAGCGACTGAATTCTGGGCAGTCGCTAAATCGCGGGGTAAAGTAAATGACGAGAAAATGGATTGGGACATCCTCAGTCATAGTTATGTGGAAAACCCACTCTTATTAGACGATTCCGTGGATAAAGATGAGTTTAAAAGACTTTTTGAAGAAGCAAAGCAAAGAATATTTGTTAATTTTGAAATGGATTATTGGAACAGACCTATTAGTTGGATGTTAAAGCAAGGCATCGCAAATCCTGAAAGAGGGTTTAAGATTCTGTTAAAAATCATCAAAAACTGTCTTAGGTGAACCATGAAAATCGCAATAATCCGGGGACCCTACCTGAACAAGTTTGATATGCAAAACTTCGAGCCTATGCTCGATAGTTGCGATTTAACCGCATTTTATTGCGAAGAGATGTGGCGAACTTCTGAAAGCGTAAAGAATATTAAAATACCAAAGAAGAAATTGAGGTCGTTAGAGGGTGTAATGGGTCTTCAAGTGAGCAAAGTTTTGAGATATCCTTTTGGATTAATAGGCTATAGACATCACATGATTGGCTTGGAGAATGAATTAAAATCTTATGACATTGCGCATCCCGGGGAAACCTACCATGCAAATTCTTATCAATGCATCAAAGCAAAGAGGAGGTGTGGAACAAAAGTCGTGGTAACATGTTGGGAGAACATACCCTTTTTTAATGAAACACCGAACTTGCGTGGATACGTCAAGAGCAACTACATAAAAAAAGCGGTACGCGAAGAAGCGGATTTATTTATAGCGATAACGGAAAGAGCAAAAGAGGCGTTGATCTACGAAGGTGTTCCCGAGGAGAAAATAACGGTAATTCCGGCTGGAGTGGATTTAGAAAGGTTCAAGCCCCGTCCTAAAGACAATGAAATCCTTGAAAGTTTTGGATTATACAAGGGTGACTTTATCATTTTGTTCGTTGGAGTTATAAGCGTTTATAAGGGCATTTACGAGCTTATCTACGCCGCAAAGAGGCTTTTTCTCGATAAAGATTTGGATTCCGTTAAAGAGCGCCTCAAATTCGTCATCGTGGGAAATGGCGAGGAAGAGCAGAGGATAAAAAAGCTTGTGAAAAAGCTTGGAATTTTTGAGCATTTCGTTTTCGCAGGACATCAGCCTTACATGCAGATTCACAGGTTTTACAGCATTGCAGACGTTTTCACGCTTCCGAGTAAGCCGATAAAGACATGGCAGGAGCAGTTTGGAATGGTCTTTGCCGAGGCTATGGCTTCTGGCTTACCGATAGTTTCGACACTATGTGGCTCTATACCAGAAGTTCTTGGAGACGCCGCGGTGCTTGTTCAGCCGGCAGACGCTTATTCGCTTTACCAAGGATTGAAAAAAGTTATAATTAATGATGAACTGAGAGGGGAATTAAGGTTAAGAGCGAGGAAAAGAGCAGAAGAAAATTTCAATCCTGAAAAGATCGCAATGAGGATAAAAGAAGAATATGAGAAAATAATGAAAACATGATAACCCTCGACATCGGCTGCGGGCAAGAAAAAACACCAAATTCCATAGGTGTTGACATCATGAAGACAAAAGGAGCGGATGTTGTTGCTGATATACATCATTTACCATTCAAAGACTCAAGCGTAGATAAAATCTTATGCTACCAACTCCTGGAACATGTTGACGATTTAATCAAAGCGATGGAAGAAATTCATCGTGTATTAAAACCGGAGAGGAGAGTGATAATTGAAGTGCCTCATGTTAAGGGATTAGATGCATTCCGGGATCCAACGCATAAGAATTTCTTCATGATAGCAACTATGGATTATTTTACTCAAGGTTCAGGATTTAGTTATTATAGTAATGCAAAGTTTAAAATCATCAACAGGCGAATAACATTCAAGAACAGATGGACTGGCTGGCTTGAGAGGATGGTTAATTTAAGACCAGAATTTGCAGAGCACTTTTTAGGTGGTAATTTAAAACCTCACATAGTTTGGGTGTTGGAGAAAGAAGTTTTAAATAAGGAGAACGAGAAGAAAAATTAGGGTAATACGTATGAAAGGATTAATACTCTCAGGTGGATACGGGACGAGGCTTCGCCCAATAACATATTCCCAGCAAAAGCAGTTGATACCAGTTGCGAACAAACCCATTCTATTTTATGCCATAGAAGATGTGATCGAAGCGGGTGCAAAGGAGATAGGAATCATAGTAGGACCAAACAAAGAGCGAGTTGTTGAAACTGTCAGAGCCACCGATTGGGAAGCGGAAATCGAATTCATTTATCAAGATGAACCAAAGGGACTAGCTCATGCAATCCTTGTTGCTGAAGAATTTTTAGATGAAGAATTTGTTATGTATTTAGGCGATAACATTTTGAGAGAGGGGATTGTAAAACACGCTAAGAAATTTAAAGAAAACAATTCTGATGCGAGTATAATGCTTACAGAAGTTGAGAATCCACAGCAATTCGGAGTTGCTGATATTAACAAAGATGGAACGATTAAAAGACTTCTTGAGAAACCCAAAGTCCCACCGAGCAATTTAGCTTTGGTCGGCATTTACTTCTTCAAACCAATCATATTAGAAGCTTGTAAGAGCATAAGACATTCATGGAGGAATGAGCTTGAGATAACAGATGCTATTCAGTGGTTGATTGATAACAGATACAATATTGGATGGACGAAAGTTGAAGGCTGGTGGAAAGATACAGGGAAGCCTGGGGACATTCTGGAAGCTAATAGGTTAATTTTAGATGACATCCAAACAAAAAACGAAGGGACTACGGAGAACTCAAGAATAATCGGGAGGGTTGTTATCGGAAAAGGAGTGGAAATTAAAGAGAGCTTTGTTAAGGGTCCAGCTATAATCGGTAAGAATTGTATGATTAAAAAATCTTATGTGGGACCTTACACAAGTATTGGGAACGAATGTGTAATTGAAGATACGGAGATTGAGGATTTAATCGTAATGGATAAATCCGAGATAATGGGAGGAGGAAGGATTATTGAGAGTTTGATAGGACGGGGAGTAAGGATAAAAAGGAAGGCAGAATTACCAAACGGCAAGAAGCTAATTGTAGGAGATAATTCGGAAATCGTTGGGTGAGAAATGAAGATACTTATAACTGGGGGATTGGGGTTCATAGGAAGTAATTTTGTAAGATATATGGTGGAAGAAGTTGGAGTGGATGCTGCTGAAATCACCGTAGTTGACGCCTTAAAATACGGTTCTAACGAGAACAATTTAAAAGATTTAGAGTATAAATTTGTTAAAGGAGATATTTGCGACTATGATTTGGTAGCTGAACTTGTTAAAGGCGTAGATGCAATAGTTAACTTTGCCGCAGAGACACATGTTGATAGGAGCATATCGAATCCTTATGCGTTTATTGAAAGTAACGTGATAGGCACTTACATAATATTGGAGGCGATGCGGAAAGTCAATCCCGATGCAAAGCTTGTTCATATAAGCACAGATGAGGTGTATGGTGATATAGAGAAAGGTTCTTTCGAGGAAGAAGATAGGTTAAGACCTTCTTCCCCTTATTCTGCAAGCAAAGCATCTGCTGATATGTTTGTTTTGGCTTATGTGAGGACTTACGGTTTAGATGCCGTGATTACAAGATGCACGAACAATTATGGTGCTTATCAATTCCCGGAGAAACTAATTCCCAAAGCGATAATACGAGCAAAAATGGATAAGAAAATACCAATTTACGGAACTGGGAAGAACGTAAGGGACTGGATTTACGTTAAAGACCACTGTGAGGCTATAAATTTAGTTTTAAAGAGAGGAGAAAAAGGAGAAATTTATAATATCTCAAGTGGGGAGGAGAAAAGTAATTTGGAGGTGGTAAATAAAATCTTAGACATAATGGGGAAAAAAGACTTGACAGAGTTTGTGGAAGATAGACCAGGTCATGACATCAGGTATAGCCTGGATTCTTCTAAGATCAGAAGATTGGGTTGGAAGCCAAAACACGGATTTAAAAAAGGGATAAAAGAGACGATTGAATGGTATTTAAACAATGAATGGTGGTGGACGCCTTTGGCAGATGAAAAGATTTTGCATCCAACACCCTGGAAACTGAGATGGTAACATGAGGATTTTCATTACCGGTGGAAGCGGTTTATTAGGGAGTAAGATTGCCGAAATAGCATTGGAAAGAGAGTATGGAGTTTACGCTGGCTATTGCCATAACAAACCGGAATTTGGCGAGCTATTAAAGCTCGATTTGGCTAAGGATACCGATTTAGAAGTTATTTACAAGATAAGACCTGAAATTATAATCCATACTGCAGCGCTAACAAATGTTGACGAATGCGAAGCTAACAAAGGGTCGGCTTACGAGATTAATGTTGAAGGGACAAAAAGAGTTGCAGAGGTTGCAAAGAAATTGGGAGCTTTTCTCGTGTATGTTTCATCAGATTATGTGTTCTCGGGGGATAAAGGGATGTATAAAGAAGACGACGAGCCGAATCCAGTAGGCTACTATGGATACACAAAATTATTGGGTGAGAAGTATTGCGATTGCATAGCAAGACCTTGCGTTATCTATGGTGATAAACCAGCGAGTGGAAAGGTCAATTTTACGCTGTGGCTCATAGATAAGCTCAGGAACAGAGAAGAGGTGAAAATCGTTACAGACCAATTTATAACACCTACATTAAATACCAGCTTAGCGAGGATGTTGTTAGAAATAGCTGAGAGAGAACTAAAAGGAGTGTTTCACTTAGCTGGAGCAACAAGAACTTCGAGATATGATTTCGCTTTGCGAATTGCCGATAAATTTGAGTTGGATGAGAATTTAATAATACCATCAAGAATGGAGGAAATGAGGTGGGTTGCTTCTCGCCCAAAAGATTCTTCTTTGGATACATCAAAAGCTTTAAGATATTTAAAAGAAAAACCTTACAATTTAGATAGAGCATTAGAGGTTTTAAAGGAGGAGATGGAAAATGCTAAAAGGAATAGAGATTAAGGTGTTGAAGAAGTTTGCAGACGAACGAGGATTTTTTACGGAGATAATGAGAAGGGACTGGAAAGACGTATTTGAAGAGGAAGTCGTTCAGGCGAACTTTTCGATAAGTTATCCGGGGATGGTGAGGGCGTGGCATCGCCACTTGAGGGGGCAGGTAGATTGTTTTGTTGTGATTAAGGGGGCGATGAAGATATGCGCATACGATGATGAAACGAAAGAGCTTGATGAAATCATTTCAACAGGAGATAATCAGCAATTAGCGAGAATACCCGGTCATTACTGGCATGGATTCAAAGTTGAGGGGGATGAAAGAGCATATCTGATTTATTTTGTGAACAGGCTGTATGATTACGAGAATCCGGATGAGGAGAGGAGACCGTGGAATGATAAAACAATCGTGCCAAAGATAATAAATGGGAAAAAAGATGATATAAGATGCAATAAGCCGTGGGATTGGTTCTACCTGCCTTATAAGTAGGATAATAATAATGAATGATAAACTTTTAGGAATAAGTGTCGTAATACCGACATACAATGGAAAAAAAACGATAGGTAAGACCATTGGGTCTATCATAAATCAGGAATATGAAGGAGAAATTGAAGTAATTATTGTGAATGACTATTCAACTGACAGCACATTAAAAGTTGTGCAGCAGTATCCCGTAAAGATAATAAATAATGATAAGAATTTAGGATTGGCTTATTCCGTAAATAAAGGTGTGAAAGCTGCTAAGCATGAGATTGTTTCCGTGATTCATGAAGATATACTATTGACTGACAAAGAATGGTTCAAGAAATCAGTCCCTTATCTTACGGAAGGAGTTGCGGTAGTTTCTTCACCTGTGATATTACCAAGTGAAATCTATGAGAGATTTGGGTTCTGGGAGAAGGCTTTATTCTCATGGGATTTGAAAGAGGATTATGAAAACACTGTGGAAATTTGCACAGACGGGTATAATGAATTCAAAAACGTCATTTTCAAGAAAGATATTTTCCTGAAGTTTGGAGGATTAGATGGAGATATATACAGAGCGGCTTGTGAGGATGTGGATTTGAGTATGAAACTGTTTAAGGCGGGGTATAAGATGGTCTCGGTTCCGACGTCGGTATATCATCTGCATTCCTCTCGTGCAGCTAAGCTCTCGAAGATATTGTTTGAATACCGCCCTCGCTTATCTGAGGGACAAGGCGTTTTGTTCAGGAAGTATAGATTCCGGGCTTGGGAAATGAATAATCAAATTTTCAAAACCTTTGCAGGTATCGCACTATCCATTCCCTCAAATTTCATTCGCATACTCGGAGCTGTTTACATCATTGCAATAATTTTTGGTAATGCAGTAAGGGCTTTTAAAGTTATGAAAGACCCTAAAGTGTTTATATTGATACCGCCCATAAAACTTTTAGATTACTTATTAGATGTAATTTACTTCTGGAAGGGATTTATAACAGGGAGACAGAGGAAATGAAACTAATAATTACAATCCCGGCATATAACGAAGGAGAGACTATTGGCGATGTGATTCATGGGATTAAACAAATAGTGGATAAAACAGAATACGAATACAATATAATTGTTGTGAATGATGGTTCGACTGATAACACCGTTAATATCGCAAAAACTTCGGGTGCATTAGTTTATTCACATCCATACAATTATGGTTTAGCAGAAACTTTCAGGACCGAGATAGAAAAAGCTTTGGAGAACAATGCGGAGATAATTGTTCATATAGATGCGGATGGGCAATATAGACCAGAAGAAATTCCTGAATTAATAAAACTAATAGAGAAAGGAGAAGCTGATTTGGTGTTAGGCTCAAGGTTTATGGGAACTATTGAAAAAATGTCAATTGTAAAAAAATTGGGCAATATTGCCTTTTCAAAAGTTGTTTCCCAGATAAGTGGAATGAAAATAACAGACGCACAGACGGGGTTTAGAGCATTTACAAGAGAACTCGCTGAAAAAATCACGATTATTTCTACACACACATATACACAAGAACAAATAATAAAGGCGGTTAGGAATAAGTTTAAGGTGAAAGAAGTGCCGATTTATTTTGCAAAAAGAAGAGCAGGTAGGAGTAGATTGATGTCGAACCCGTTTGAGTTTGCAATTAAGGCGGGGATTAATTTATTGAGAATATATAGAGATTATGAGCCATTAAAGTTTTTTGGCGTAGTGGGGTTTGTTTTAATATTAATTGCCGTATCAACGTATCTTTATAGTATTTTTATCTTGGGTAAACTTATGGATATAACGGTTATAGTTCTTATTTTAGCAGGAATTCAGATAATATTATTTGGTTTTTTGGCAGAGATGGTGAGAAAAAGGTGACAAATGACAAAGGGGTGCATAATTTTAAAGATTTGGATTCTGAACTCTGCACCTTTTGTGGCACGTGCGTAGGTGTATGTTCTCAAAATTCATTAATCGCTAAAGATGAAAAAATTTATTTGGTAGGCAAATGTAAATCTTGTGAACTCTGTTATAATGCATGTCCTGGTAGAGAAGTTGCTTTCTCCAAATTAAATGCGCATCTTTTTGAATCTTCACAAAGAGGGAGGTATATCGGTGTTTACAAATCAATTTATGTGGCATATTCAAGAGATATAAAAATAAGAAACAATGCATCTTCTGGTGGTGTCGTAACATCATTATTAATTTTCTTATTGGATAAAGGTCTAATTGATGGAGCTATCGTTGTGTGCATGAAAGATGAAGAACCATGGAATTACGAAGTAAAAATTGCGAGAACAAAAACAGAGATTTTGAAAGCTTCACAATCTAAATACTCTTTAGTTCCACTAAATGCGATTTTAAGTAAAATAAGGGAAGAAGAAGGTAATTTTGCCCTTGTGGGTTTACCCTGCCACATCCATGGCATTAGAAAGCTTCAGATGATAGGATGGGAACATAGTGATAAGATTAAATATTTAATTGGTCTATTTTGTGGTTTTAACATGCATTTATCCGCAACAAATTATCTTATCAATAAATTAGGGGTTGAAAAAGGAGATATAGTAAGTCTCCAATACAGAGGGGGCAATTATCCAGGTGGCTTCCTTATAAAAACAAAAAAAGGCAATGAAAAGTTCCTTGAGAAGTTTTATTATAATCTCTTGAACCTCATGTATGTTCCTAAGAGATGTCTACTTTGTGCAGACCTTATGGATGAACTTGCAGATATTTCTGTAGGTGATGCATGGATTAAAGGTATTGATAAAAATGGATGGTCAACAGTTATAGTTAGAACCGAAAAAGGGCAATCCTTGTTTAATGGGGCAGTAAACCACAATTATTTGGGCTATAAAAAAATTTCAAGAGAAGATTTATTAAAATCACATTCACATTTAATAAGATACAAAAAAAGAAGTATTTTTGTCAGGTTAAATCTAAGTAAAATAAAACCAATATACGATTTGGCGGCTCCCAATATGAGAATACGCGAATATATTTCTGGCTTTCTCTTTTTTTGTTTAGTTAAAATCCTAAGCGATGATTATGTTAAAAAGGTTATATGTATTTTACCACTAAACTTACTTGGGATGATGGCATATTTAGCCAAATATATAAAGGGAAGGGGTGGCATAGAATGAACGAAAATGGATACCAAACTTATGTTTTAAATAACGTGCCACGACTATTGAGTCATCTGAATAGAGATAAAAATTCTCTGACATATGGTTGCTTTGATAGAAACTATTGGCATTACAAGATAAGAGACTTCCCATCAATGGTTCTTCAACAAGGTTCTTTAACTTTAGCCTTACTTTACTCAAATAACTTTGAAGGAAATATTTATTACAAAAACGAAAAAATTAAGGAGTGGGCTGTAGCATCTATATATTTTTGGATAGAAAACCAATTAAAGGATGGTTCTTTCAATGAATATTGGCCAAACGAACATGGATACCCTCCAACCGTATTTTCTTTATATAGCACCTCGGAGACATATAGGCTATTACATGCTTTTATTGACAAACAAGACGACTTAGAAAAGGCGTTAATTAAATCGTGCAACTTTATTTCTAAACATGATGAAAAGGGGGCACAGAACCAAGAAATAGCGTCTATTGCTGCGTTATATAGCGTGTATTTATCAATTAAAGAAGAGTGGTTATTAAAAATTATTGATGAAAAAGTGAAGCGAATTCTTGAAAGACAGTCACATGAAGGGTGGTTCTCCGAATATAATGGTGCTGATATTGGGTATCTGAGCGTATCACTTGGTTATCTTGCTGAGTATTACAAATCGAGTCAAGATAAAAGAGTTTTTCCTGCTTTAAAAAGAATTGTTGATTTTATGCAGTTCTTTATACATCCAGATTGTACAGCTGGAGGAGATTATGGGAGTAGAAATACTGAATACGTCCTTCCAAATGGGTTAGGAATTCTGGCACCTGAATATCCACTGGCTGGTGCCATAGCTGATAAATTATTAAATAATTTGGTAAATTATCAAATTCTTCCTAACACAGTGGATGACAGATATCTCTCTCATTATTTCTTACATTCTTATGTTAGTGCACTACTTAATTATAACCCCAGAAGTAATATGCCAAGACTTCCATGTGAAACAAAATGTGAACAATATTTCAGAGATGCGGGGTTATACATCATAAATAACGGGAATTATTATGCCATTTTAGGATTATCGAAAGGTGGAATTTTAAAAGTTTTTTCGCAAGGAAAGGAAATTCTGAATGACTGTGGTTACATAGCAAAAACCTCTAAAAACAAACTTATTACAACTAATTGGATTGATCAAAATTACAAAAAAGAAAAGAATGGGAGCACCTTTACCATTTCAGGTAATTTCCACTTAATATCACAACATTTGCCTACCCCCTTAAAGCATTTCTTACTAAGGGGCACGTCAAGTATATTCGGTAAGCGACTTATACCTGTTTTGAAAAAGCGACTAATAACCAGAGATATAACAGTGCCAGTTACTTTTAAAAGAAAAGTGACTTTTCATGGTGAAAGAATAAGTATCAATGATATTATTACTTCGGAACACACATTAAAAGAAGTTTCTACATCCGATGGTCTTTCTTTCCGATACGTTCCATCATCTAAATATTTTCAAATTAACGAAATTAAGAGAATAAATATAGATAAAATTTTCGGAAATATTAGGAAAATTGAGATCAAAAAGGGGATAGATTGTATAAATGGAAAATATTCAATTTCATGTGCCACCTTTGACAAATGAGAATCCTACATGAAAGGAAATTAAATTTCTTTGAGCAGCATTCTCATAAAAGGAATACCCAGCAAAGACAAAAGCCAATACCTAAAAATGGAGAACAAGATACCAACACCTAACAGTTTTTCTGGAGTGGCAAAACCAGAAAAAAGAAAAATAATAGCAGCGTCACGAGTTCCCATACCACCTAATGTAACGGGAATCAACCCAATGAAAATCGCAACTGGTATATTAGCCATAGCGAATAGTAAGGGAAGGCTAATACCTAATGCATAGAAGAATGTTATGGTTTGTACTATTGATATAAACCAAATTAAAAGGGAATAAGAGAGAATAATCGAAAATACTTTCTTATCTTTCGTTAGTAATTTCGTAGAAAGAATCAAATTTTGAATTTTATCATCCCATGAGCTTTTTATCGGCAAACGGAAATTAAAACCATCACGCACGAGAAGAAATATTGCAATTATGAAAATGAGAATGACTAACACAATAAAAGCTAACTCATATTTCTTATAAAACGTCATGCCAATTAAAGAAAACAAAACAAGTGCGAGAACGTCAAACATTCGTTCGGTTATTACGCTGCCAACTGTTTTACTGGCTGGAATTTTATCTTTTAAATAATATGCCTTGATAACATCGCCTGACTTGGAAGGAGTGATAGAAGTTAAAGGAAAAGCAGCCATTATCAAGATAAAGCATTCTTTATACTGGAAGTTATAGCCCATCGTTTCTAAAATTGTTTGCCACCGCTTCGCTGTGATGAGTATGACTACAAATAACAACAAAAGCGCTATAAACAGATAAAAAGGGTTAGCATGCGATAATACTTCTAGAACCGAGTAGAAATCTATTTTTGTGAATATGAAGTAGAAAATGGCTATTGTGATTGCGAATACAAAAACCATTCTCAATGATGCTCTATATCTTATCACTTCTAATCACCACTTTTTTCGCCCACCATGAGTTTTTCGTGAGTTTTTTCTTACTTTCGTGAGGTGATTCTGATGCTCTATAAGCCGTAGATTTTGCACATCTTAATTTTGTCTGCAAGAAAAACTTCTGAGGCTCTTTGCCAAATAATAGAATCGCAGCATTTGTCAATTTATTATTTTTAACCCTTTTATAAGCATGATTTTTGAAGAATACTGGCTTTTCTGCACTTTCTTTTACTTCAATCACAATAATCTTCTTTCCTCCGGCATCCAAAACCTTCATAGAAGGAAAAATCGCCGGGTCGGTATTTCTTTTGATGTAATTCGCCAGTTCTTCTAAGGTATTTCTTCCGATATCAACGCCAATGACCTTTCCATCATTTGAAACTCCTACTAATATCAAGCCGCCACTCGCATTAGAAAAAGCGGAAACTGCCTTACCGATTTCTTCTTTGAGTCGCAATGATTCTTTAAACTCCAAACCTTCATTTTCTCCTCCTGATATTAATTTTAGCATATCGTTCATCTTATATCTTTATCCGGTTTTTATTCACCTAAATATTACCACTCTAAAAATATTTACCATCGTTTTGCTACAATTGGTATGTATGTAAATAACAACGAGAGCGCCAACTGCTCCAAAGGCTTCAAAATGCCCTCCTCATATATCGTGTTTGTTTTCATCTTCGTCACCAAAACTAAGTTCATCTTCATACAATAAACAATATATTTAAAGTGCAAATACCTATATAAAGAAGCCATGCTAATAGAACTCGCAATATTGGTATTTGGATTACTCGCGTCATACCTCTTCCTCCGCTTAGTTTATCCAGACCAGGAACTGACAAAACTCATAGTCTCAACGATTACCATATTCATGTGCTTTATGATATTATCCGGCTATTATCTTGACCGCTTTGGTCTTCCGCTGTTTTCGGTATATACCTTGAGTATATTCTTGCTATTAGCAGGAATCGCATTATTAAAGAAGCCGCATCTTTTACGTTCGAGCATAAAAACAGATAAAAAGTTCACACTTGGCTTTGTTTTTATACTTGCTACAGGATTTTTTGTGCATATCCTTCCAGCACTGCCATCATTTTTCCCTGTTGGTAGAAATTGCGATACATTTACACATTTCGCAATTACTAAATTCATCGCAGAGCACAATTCATTATTATTTGGGGACACACCTGCATATTCCTTATTTCCGGGCTTAAATAATTATCCGTTCGGGACACACTTGAATATTGCCTTCTTTTCAAGATTGTTTAATCTTGATCCCGTAACTGTGATTTACCCTTTCGTTGTTTTATTCTCTGTCTTGACCGCAGCTATGTTGTATGGGATGGTAGTTGAGTCAAAAGCGGGTGATAAGTTTTATGGGGTCTTTCCTGCATTTGTTGTTTTAGCATTTTATCTCCCCGTGTATATGCTGCGGGTAATGGGCTGGTGGCCACAGGTATTCGGTATATTTCTTGCGGTTGCATTTATCTGGTTACTTCTGGATTATGTCAAAAAACCAACTATAATTGGATTATTACCACTGGTTCTCATAGAAATTGCAATAGTATTCACGTATATTCATTGGGTAACGATTGTAGGGCTAACTCTCTTTTTGGTAATACTATTCATGACAGACATCTCAAAAAAAGAAAAGGTGCTCCATCTTGTGGTGTTTTCTTTAATTGTGGGTGCGTTTACGATAAGCTATGCGTTGATAATGATAAAATGGGCGGGAATGGGACTTGGGGTTAGTAAAGAGGCTTTACATTGGACATATATAAGATTTTTACCTTTTGATTTCTTTGGCATACGAGTCCTGGAATCGCATACGCTCTTTTTTGATATAATTAATAACGCTTGCACGTTATTCTTCATAATCTCGATATTAGGTGCGATAAAAAGTTATATTGACAAAAAGAATAGATTATTGCTTTTCTTTTTCTTCGCTTCGCTCTTACAAACTTTTTTACTTCTCATAGGCGTGCTTTTCTTTGACCTGCGAGCATATCCCTATGCAAAGCAGTATTATATGCTATCATATCCAGCTGCAATATTCTTCTTTACAGGATTAAAAGATTTTATATCTCGTTTTAACATTACTCGTTCTTTAAAAAATTCTACTGCATTCAAAGCAATATTTATAATAGCATTAATAGCTATTGTTGTTGGTGCGGGGCAAGTCATGTCAATCGGCGTGAAGGCGACAGGACATCAGGAACTCGTGATAGCACCAGACCAGTATGACGTAGCATTATGGTGCAAGAATAATTTGCCTGCTGGTAATCTGACATATTTTGCGGAAACGCCACAGTCGTTTCTGTTTTACGTTGCGTCTGGGCATCCACCGAGTTCTCCCGAGTTAATACACGGCGTTGATATATCAGCTAAATTTAAAGAATGGGCAACAACAGCAGAAAAGGGAGATATTGTTGTAGTTCTTAATAAAGATAAGATAGGTTTAATTGATGAAAGCGAATATGATATAATTTATGAAAGAGGGAATGCGGTGGTATTAAGTAAAAATAGGTATTTTTAGTAAGATGAAAAAATAGTTTAATTTAAACACCTCCAATAATCTCTCTGATTATGCCATAAGTAGTAAAAATAACTGAAATATTATGTAAGATTATAGAACCAAATAATACTTTAAATCCATATTGCTTGTAAATCCTTTTAAATATTCCATATCTTCGATGTATTAAAAATACAATGTATAAGATAAAGAAAAGAATTATGAGGATATAATATTGATATATTAGTGAGATACTAAAAAGCGTAATGATGCCCAAAAAACCCGCAATATAACCAAAAAACCATTTTTTATTCTTTTTATGTCTTCGGTATTGTGTTTCTGCCCTGCCGTTTCTAATATTTTGTTGCAAATATGCTTTGAGAGAGGTCCTATGATGGTGATATACATATGCATTACTAACACACATATTATATCTATATTCTTTCGCTTTTTCCCAGAAATATGTGTCTTCCATAGAACTCCAATTTGGAAATTTAACATCCAATACTATTTTTCTCTTCACACCCCAGTTTGACATCAGTCACCTCCATGTCGTCCGTACCTAATAACATTTAATTCCGCACCTTCATTATATATACTTTCATATATTGCACCCACGCATTTATAAAACAATCCATTGTCTGGATATGTTTTTACTTTTCCAAACAGTATATCGCAATTTTTCTTAACAAAATCGTTGTAAAAATTTTCAACCCAATCATTTGGAGGGATACAATCCGCATCTAGGTAAAAAACGAGTTCTGTTCTTGCCAGTTCTGCACCTATTTGGCGTCCTCTGCCAACACTACATTTCTCTATATGTAGCATCAAGCGGCCTTTAAACTTTTCTTTGTATTTCTCAACAACTTTTATTGTGCCGTCTGTGGATTTGCTATCAACAACTATGACTTCAAAGTATGAAACCGTTTGATTTAGCAGTGATTCTAAGATCTCCTCGATGTCTCGAATTGCATTTTTTTCGTTGATAACCACCGATACTTTTCTTAACAATTATATCACTCCTCTCACAAATCCAACAAACGTCCAAAATGATTTATAATAAACAATTCCTGGGAGCAAGATAATTTTCCATGTAACAAGCCCTCTCTTTATCGCTCGATAAAGCATGAATGAAAATAGTCCAATCATTGGAATTAACGATATTAGCAGATATTTAAGTAGAAATCCATGTATTAACATTATTAAAATTACAAACGGAAGTAGTGTAATATAACCTGCTCCAATTATCTTAATAAGATTTATTTTAAGATCAGCTTTTACGTATTTCAAATTTGCCAATGGCTTTCCATACCACATAGATTTTTTCCAATACTCTTTAAATGTTTGTTCCTGCTTCTCCTCCATTGTCATAGTATCAACTATTGGAAATAAATAGCCTTGCTCTTCAAGCTCTTTTTTAACTTTTGTCTGCTTCTTCCAATACGGCATATCTTCACCAGATTTTAGGTCTTCATCATACCCTCCGATTTTCTCATGAATTTCTTTTTTAAATGCTTTAATACTGATGCCCGGCAAATTATACACAGGTATTTCAAACGTAATATTCTCATGCAGGACTATCAAATCTGTGAAAATTGAATCTGAAGACGATTTTATCAAATATCTTGCTTGCACACCCATTACTTCATCCGATTTATTGAATGGCTCTACAATCTTCTCGATAAAATCCACGGGAATTATGACATCAACATCAACATTGGTAATAATTTCACCTTTTGCATTTTCAATCCCAGAGTTCCTTGCAACTCCAACCCCCATAGGCTCTTGATGAATCACTCTGAATGGAAAATTTGATTTCTTTTGATATTCTTCTATTATATCTTTCGTTTCATCATCGGAGCTATCAACCACCACAACTTCTATATTGGGATAAGTTTGGCTCAATATACGGTCCAAGCATCTCCTTATCGTATTCTTTGCATTTCGACTAACAACTACTACTGAAACAAGTTTTTTACCCATATTTATCCATTGCTCTCTTTGTGATTGTGTTTAAAACATCTAACAATGAGGGAACTATATAACAGATTATTGAATAAACATCCTGCATATTTTTCATCAATTTTTAGCAATTTGTAATAATTTATGGGTAATTTTACTCCAATATTTGATAATACTTTATTTGTACTTCTTGTGACTTTATCAATATCCAGCTCATGCTCCTCCAAAAAGCCAATCAATTCATTTTTTGAGAACTCAAAAACGTGACGTGCTCCAGTATATTCGGGTCTTTCACGTTCATACCATGATTCGGCAGGCAAAAAACGGTCTTCAAGATCAATATCCTCAATAGAGGAAAATTTAGGGGCTTTATTGAAATTTATACCATCTCGATTTGGTGTGGAAAGAATAATCATTCCTTTATCCTTCAATACTCTTTTTATCTCCTCTATTAATACGCCAGGGTTGTACATATGTTCTATTATCTCTGTTGCTACAACACAATCGAAAACATCATCATAGAAAGGCAAATCGCATGCATTGGCAAGTATAGAGGAAGAATTTATCTTATTAATACTTGCTTTCTCATTAAACCATTTAAGAGTTTTTAGCTTTATATCCACTGAATATACATCAAATTCATAGAAGATTAATGAAAGAGATATATTTCCTCCGGCACACCCCAAATCCAAAATTTTTGATTTCTTATGCAAATTTAATTCTAAAATTAACTCTATTATTCTCCTAATCCTGCTTTCATAAAAAAATCTGTTCTTTGACTTTACGTCAGAATATAATTCATCTTTTTCTGATTGTATGTATTCTGCAAAGTCATTTAAGTATAGCGGGAGTTCAAATCTGAGTTTTAAGTCTTGTTTTAATATTTTCTCTTTCATTTCCTTTGCCTCTCTAGCAAATCCAAACCTGCGACTTCAAAAGTTTTTTCCACAAACTTTTTTACGCTATAGGCTCCATTAGTTGCTATTACAGAATTATCAGACTCATTTTGCCGTCGCATTAGACACGTAGGTTCACCATAATCGAAGGCATATTTCAAGTCACTTTTTGGTGTTAAGTTTCCGACGTAAAGTTCTTTTTTTATCTCAAAAGCTATTTCTGCAAAAGTGTCATAAATCTTTCTTTTTAGGTGTTCTATCTCTCGTACTGGACTTTCCCGAATAATGAAAACTCCATTGTATGTGTGAACATTGTAACCCTCTTCATACTCCTTTGTCAACCAATATCCATACAATTTCGCTGCTGCATAAGGGCTTGCTGGTTGAAACGGTGAGTTCTCGTTTAAACTCGATGAATGCCCTCTTCCATATAATTCACTTGTGGAAGCCTGATAAAACTTTATTTCCGGATTGATTTGTCTAACAGCTTCTAAAACCCTCGTCACACCTAAACCTGTTACTTCCCCTGTGCCAATAGGCTGTTCGAAAGATGTGCCTACAAAACTTTGCGCCGCTAAATGATAAATTCCATCGGGTTCCGCAATTTTAATTGCTTCCACCATAGAACTTGCATCTACTAAATCCGCAGGAATTAAATTCACCTTCTCAAAAATATCTAAATATTGTAATCTCCAGAAGTTCGGTGTGGAAATTCTCCTGTAAGTGCCATAAACTTCGTACCCTTTGTCTAACAGAAATTTCGCAAGATATGCACCATCTTGCCCTGTTATGCCTGTTATTAATGCCTTCATAATAATATCTTCGTTCCCATACTTATATAAATACGCAACCCCTTATTCAGTATCTCCGAATACTTTTTGTGATGATAACAAAAGAAAAAATTTCGAGCGTTTCTGGTAAATAAAACCGAGCATATTCAGTCCTTAAATCCATAGATGCTGGTATAGTCAGCGAATTAAGCGACAGAAAAAGCAAAAATAGTAAAAAAGCGGCATTAACATGCCTGATGTAAGCTAACCCCATCAATATAGCCAAATTTTTCGATTATCCCTTCATAAATCTCATCTGGAGGAGGATTCTTATCCCTCAGAATACCCTTCTCTTTGAGGATCTCAATCGCTGCAAATACCGCTGCTTTAATTATGCTCCTCCTGAACAGGATATTAACAAATCTCCTGAACGGAACACGCCCTTTGAAGAACTGCCACACATTGTACAGCATACACTCAAATACGAAAAGTGCGAATCTTATCATGGGTTTCGACGATTTTGTCTTGATCTTTACCTCATCATGCACTCTGAAGGTGGTTTCTATGCCCCATCTCTTCTTATAATGCCTCACGTATCTGAAAATCTTATCATATTTGATGTTTGTTGCAAAAACCCAGTCGAAACCCTTATAGTCCGGCAATACCGCAATATACGTGCTTATTTTGTACGTTGTCCTGTCCCTGTTCAGTTTCCCCTGATGCTCGTGCAGCCTCGCACCTTTCTTTAACCATTTCTTGAACTTGGTGTATTTCGGAACCAGGATTATATAACCAAGTTTGAGCTCTTGCAAGACCTTTATGACGCCCCATGCGTAAAATCCACGGTCAAGAAGGACGATCTCGATTGGTATGAGTGATTTTACGAATACCAACAGTTCTTTCACGTAATAGTCATTCTCCATGCTTATTTTTGGGATTGGGATGGCGAGAAGGATAAATCTCAGATCGCCAGATACTATGGACACAACGATGTACTTGTATGAGCCCGTAGCGCCTTTGACACCATTTGTGTAATCGTGAATCCATAGATTCTTTATCTTCCCGTAAAATGGCTCATGGGTCTCGTCAATCGCTATGATGAATCGCCTCCTTCTTATCTGCCCCTTCACCGCCTCGATGTTTCTCTTCACTACCTTCTTGTATTCCTGCAATATCCGGTCGAAGCTGGCACACCCGTCCAGTCGCCAGAATAGTGTGTCTACGTTTGGCAATCCCGGATCAAAACCACTAACACTCTCCACGTAATCCCTCGCCTGCGCTGCATTCATCAGAAGTTGCACAAATGCGATTGCAGCGTATTTTGCTCCTGTTACTGGATGTTTTTCGCTGAATATCCATCTCAACAGCAAAGATACCATGAAATCCATTACTGAATGTCCCATAATGGTAGATTTGTAGCATAATTACCAAAAAGCTTTAATTCCAACTTTAACCATTCACGTTGGTTCTTTTAAAGAGGTCTATTTGATCCCAATTTTTATGCGAGATTCAAGTATTGTGCAGCACCTTTATTATGCCGGGGGTAAATATACGGCTTTCGGAGATACTGCTATCTCTGTCTTCTTTAAACTCAGCAATTAAAATTCCCTGAAAAATTTGGGATGTTTTTTATTCCCTTTTTATTATTATCGAAGATAATAATAACGCATACGAGGAGTTAGAGAATTTAAAAAAGATGGAGGGTATATTTAATTGGAAGAAATAGTAAATAAAAAACCTTAAAGATAGAGTAAAGGCCTTAGAAACAGAGGTATTAGCGATGAAAAGGATACAGGATGTATTGCATAGATGCCAGCGTTATGACAAATCAAAGATTTTTGATTCGTTTAACAACTTCTTCCATATCAAATACTAAATTTATTATCCCTTTTTATTAATTACTATTTTTCTTTGTTATTTCTTCAATTACCTCATCACTGATCCATATTTTTCTTTCCCTCATATTCTTTGTAATCTCTGCAAGCGTTTGGTTCACCATTCCTCTTTCGATACTTTCATGAACTAAAGCAAAGCAAGAGAGCCAACAACTTTTAATTACGATAGTGCAATTAAAGGACCGGAATCAGAAACAATTATCGTCCACAAGAGCAATTACTCCTTATCCTTACCTCTTACTCCTGCGGCTCCCTGAATTGCCCTATCCTGTACTCCGCTTTATAGGGGTCATAAACCAAATTATGCTGATAATCTACTGATAAATGAATTGCCCAATAGCCATACCGCCCTTCATCGAGAAAGATTTTTATCGTATGAGTATCATGATAGCCCATTGCGGTTGAGAGGTCTTCAAAGTCATACAATTTCCAGAACGGGTCAATTATAAACCAATTAGACAAATCTCGCCAGTTACCACCTGTATATATTATTCCGTATGCGTGAACGCCAGAAGAGCCCCAGGCTATCGTCTTCGGTCCTAAACTTTTGTATGCCAATCGGCAGAGGTCACGAGCGTAATGAACGCATACCGCACTGTCATTCTTTGGCGATTCCAGACTCGTGTAATGCTTTACCCATGTTACAGTCCGATTTGGGTTCTGAGGATAAATAACCTCGCCAAGAATAACCGCAGGCTCTTTACCTCTCTCTACCGTATAATTGGACAGGTTCCAAACCGAAATATTTTCCGCCACTTGATACCGGTAATCCAGCGGAACGTGGTCTGCGAAATAATAAAAATCCTTGTAATCGCATCGAAAATCCGCATTCAAATCCCATGCTACATACCTGCTATATCTTTCGTTGAAGTGCGACTTCAATATATCCAGGTCCAACTGATTGATATATCCATCGTCATTAAAATCGAGGTCCGTCAATCCGGAGACTTCTTGTCCCTGCCCTGCACACGCTCCTGTCATGAACCCATAGAAAAACAAAAATAAAAGCAAAAGCAACGAACTCAAATTAAAAATTTTGGAATGCCTCGCAGTCCTGTAAATCTTTACCACCTTGTTTCGTACCATTTTTATTCAATCACAAATTCGCCTACTTTCCGTTCTATATCCTCTGCATTCATAATGGACGTGCCTACAAGCAAAGCATCTGCACCTGCCTCGAACATCCTCCTTGCATCATCCTTACTATTAATTCCACTCATCGCCACTAAAAAGACATCGGCAGGTAGCTCTGGCTTAACCTCCGGTGCAATCATCTCAAAAGTCTCCAAATTTACTTCAAACGTCTCTAAATCTCGATTGTTTATGCCGATTAACGATGCTATTCCTGAAACATCGTGATTCAAAATCTTGTCCTTTGATTCCCTATCTATCTCGATAAGTGCTTCCATACCAAGCGAGTAAGCCTTATTTGCCAGCTCTTTCAATCTTTCGACACTTAAAAATCTCGCTATTAGCAATATCGCATTCGCTCCATACGCATACGATTCGTGCACCTGAAAGTCATCGAAAATGAAGTCCTTTCTCAATACTGGCAGTTCAGCCGAAAGTTTAACGCTTCTTAAATCTTCCAAACTACCGTAAAAAGCCGCATCTGTTAAAACGGATATTGCACATGCACCGCCTTTTTTCATTCGGTTCGCCGCTTCCGCGGCTTTTATTATTATTCCTTCTCCTCTTCCTCTTTCTTTTAAGCCTCTTCTCTTTATTTCTGCGATTATAGCTCTTTTTCCTGCTTTTTTCCTCTCTAATATCGCTCCTTTTATGCTTCTTCGTTCTTTTAATTTCTCGATAAATTCATGTTTCCTCTTTAGTATTTCTTCTACCATTTTTCGATATTTTGTATAGATTTTTAAGTAAGCCGTGCAATGATTTATATGTTTTGCCGATAGCTATTTATATTGCAAATTATAACACATTGCACAAGGGAGTGAATGAAGGAAAAATATACGGGTTATTCAAAGTCGGGGATAAACGAAGTTAAGTTCGTTTATTCAACGTTAGGCAAAATTTCATTGAATTGCATGTACATGGAGATGAATAGATGATAGAACAAATAGCCGCAGCTGCTGTAGGCGTTGTTATTGGAGTTAGCATAGGTTTGTGGTGGATAACACGGTTAGGTAGAACAGTGGCAAACATATCAGATAGCTTAGTTAAAATTCGTTCTGAGCTCGAGTCCGATAGGGGTTCCGTAGCCCAAAAAAAGAAAGAGGTTTTTCAGAAGATGGGGCCAAAGACATTCTACTATCTAGATGAGAGCCAAGTTAAAGACTTGTATCCTCAAGTGTTTCAAGAACTTGAGCCGAAACGAATCGAGACACGGGAAAGTAAAGAGACTAAGAAGGGTATTTCCGCCAAATTTAGATTTATAGAACCAAAATATGAACGAGACAGAGCTGAAGAAACGACCAAGACTTATGATGTGGCGCGGACACCACCGATGATGTACAACAGAGTAGAGCAGTACCTTCTCGAAAAGGGTAGAATGACGTTTGGGCTGGAGGAGTTTGAATTTGATAAATCTTCAATTGATGAGTTCAAATCCATGTGTGACCAGATGCGAAGCAAATTTAACTTCAATATCCCTGATGGCCTTCGGGATAATTATATCTCCGACAAAATGAGAGAATTTACATTACAGCGTGTAAAAGAGCTGTCAGGTAGTACTGGCTACGTTGCAATCCAAACGGAGTTCTCTATCATTGATATTCCTGACGATGCCTACATACTATCTTTTGTGCATCCTCTGAATGAGTATCTTCCACAAGAAGATAAGAAAGTAATAATTCAAGTTACTTGCGCTAAGGAGTGCATGACCTCTTCAGGCGGTAGTATTTTCAAAAAAGATAAATCAGTTAAGATTACCTGCTTGGGTAAAGTAGTGAGTTGGAATAATGAAGATAAAATTTTGGAAATCAGCCCAATTGCTATCTACTAAGGTTTATTAGTCCAAATAAGCGTTCGAAGCTGTCTCTTTTTTCACTTCGCAAACCTAATAAACTCCTCCAGCTTCTCTGCCGCCTTCCCGTCTTCCAATATACCCCTCGCAATTTCAAATCCCTCTGCTATACTTTTCGCCTCGTCAGCCGCGAAGATAGCAGCTGCGGCATTCAGTAAAACAACCTCCTTCCTCGCTCCTTCTTCCTTGCAACTCAGAATCTCCATCAATATTCTCGCACTCTTTTCCCGCGTGCCACCCGCAATTTCGCCGGGCGAAGCTGTTTCCACACCAAAATCCTCAGGGGTTATGAAATATGTCGTTATCTCACCTTTTTCCAGTTGCGATACCTTCGTCTTCCCTGAGATGGAAACCTCATCCAGCCCCGGCTCTCCATGCACCACCAACGCTTTTCTCAGTCCTAATATGCGAAGCACTTTTGCTATCTTCTCGGTAAGAGCGGCATCGTAAACGCCAATGAGCTGATGCGTTGCATTTGCGGGATTCGTTAACGGACCGAGGATATTGAAAACAGTCCTCATTCCCAGCTTCTGCCTCACTTCCATCACGTTCTTCATCGCTTGATGGTGTAGAGGTGCGAACATGAACCCAATGCCTATCTTCTCGATGCATTCCTCTATCCTTTGCGGTGGCAATGCTAAATTCACACCCAATTCCTCTATTACGTCTGCACTACCACATTTTGACGTTACCGACCTGTTACCGTGTTTTGCCACCGGAACCACGCAAGCAGTGATGAAAGCGGCAGTGGTAGAGATGTTGAACGTTTTTATCACATCGCCACCTGTCCCGCATACGTCCACACTCTTCTCCACTTTCGGGTTTATCCGCACAGCCATGTTCCGCATAACCGTTGCGAAAGCCGCTATTTCTTCCTCTGTCTCGCCTTTCATCCGTAAAGAAGCTAAAAAAGCCGCAGTTTGTATCCTATCCGATTCTCCGCTCATTATCGCTTGCATCGCACTCTCTGCTTCTTCTGCACTTAAATTCTCTTTCTCCACAACTTTGCTAAGATATTTCCCTAACATTTTCAAATCTCCACAAAATTCTTTATCAACTTCAGACCTTCCTCCGTTAGTATTGACTCAGGATGGAACTGCACGCCGAAAATATCGTAGTCTCGATGCCGGATTGCCATTATCTCGTTATCGTCCAAACTTCTCGCTGTTACTTCTAAACTATCGGGTAATGATTCACCACCATTACCACCATCAATCACCAGTGAATGATACATCACTGCGGAAAGAGGATTCTTCAGCCCTTTCAGCACGTTTTCTCCGTTATGCTTCACTAAACTCACCTTTCCATGTCTTATCTCCTTAGCATTCCTTACCCCTGCACCAAAAACATGACCTATACACAGATGCCCCAAGCAAACACCCAAGATCTTTTTATTTTCAGTGCAAAGCATCCTTATCGCATCATTTGTGACACCAGCATCTTTTGGCGTCTTTGGACCCGGCGAAATTATTACGTGCTCTATTTCCTTCTCCATAACAATTTTCTCTATATACTCTGCATTCACGTTATTCTGCACCACTACCGGCTCGGCACCCAACATTCCCACGTATTGCACGATGATATACACAAACGAATCTATATTATCTATAATAAGGATATTCATTTTTCTCTCTCACCTTTTACCTCCTGACATTGCCATACATTCCAATAAAGCCGCACACTTACTCATCGTCTCCTTATACTCACGTTCGGGGTCAGAATAAGCAACTATCCCCGCACCCGCTTGTATATAGACTTTATCCTTCTCAAATACCGCAGTTCGAATCGTTATTGCCATATCCATTGAGCGATTAAAGGAGAAATAGCCCGCACAGCCCGAATATATTCCTCTTCTCGTTGGCTCTAATTCTTCTATTATCTCCATTGCACGCACTTTCGGCGCTCCGGATACCGTTCCTGCGGGGAATGTCGCTTCCAACGCGTCGAACTCGTCTTTACCCGTTCTCAGCTCCCCCACTACATCTGACACTATATGCTGCACATGCGAATATTTCTCTGGATACATGAACCTCGTAACCTGAACGGTGCCAAATTCGGATACTATTCCTATGTCGTTTCTGGCTAAATCCACGAGCATCAAATGCTCTGCTCGCTCCTTCTCATCGTTAAGCATCTCCTCTTCTAATCGCTTATCCTCTTCTTCATTTATACCACGCCGTCTCGTGCCTGCTATCGGACAGGTCTCTATTTTCCTACCTCTATTGCCCTTTCGACCAGCAGCCGCTTCAACCCTGACCAGTATCTCAGGACTTGCCCCTACTATCTTCCGCTCACCGAAATCGAGGAAATACATGTATGGCGATGGATTCACTTCGCTTAATCGTTCGTAAAACTCGAAAGCACCCCGATTTCCATCGCCACCAGAATCAAAATCCGCTTCCAGTCGCTGTGAAAGAACCACCTGAATAATATCGCCTGCACGAATATATTTCTTCGCTGCCCTCACTCCTCTCTCGTATTCCTCTTTTTCCATATTCGACGTGAAATCACCTGACCCAGATATTTGAGCAAAATAAGAAGCCCCCTCACTTCTTTTATCATCGTAATTTTTCATTAATTCGGACTTTAGGAGCGTTTGATCAGAACTCAAACCTTTAGAGGTTTGATCATCATAAAATTCGTTGCACAAAAGAAAGGCTTTTTTCGCTCTGTGGTCCACGATAACATTCTTTTTTGTAAGCAAGAATTCACAATCCGGCTGTTTCAGAGTGTCAACTGCGCTCCCACCGAAATCCACAAAATAGCGGATGAAATCGTATGAGAGATAACCGACGAAACCACCGATAAATCTTTCTCTTCTTATCGCTCCTGCTATTTTCAGGTCAGTAAGGAACGCTTTAATCACGTTTAGCGGATTATTATCCTCATATTTTTTCGCCGCGCTCTTCGTCTCTTTAGCGATAACCGCATCATAAGACTTCGTTTTTAAAATGCCGTTCTTCATCGAGAATTTAAACGCAGGGTCGAAGCCTATAATAGAATACCTTGCTAATTTATCGCTTCCTTCTCTGGATTCCAATAAGTAAGACGCTTTGTCCTCGCTCCTCGCTTCCTTCCTCAAAATATCGTATAGCGAAGAAGGGTCTGCAAAAGGGAGTTCCTCACAACTTTGAACGATGTGCATTGTGCATCATATTTAGATTATATTGTATATATAAATACTTTGATGTATAAATAAGGGGACTCTTGTATCGCCGGAGGGTGAGTTGTAAGTTTACCGAAATCTTCGTCTTTTAATCCTATCGCTCTCAGGAGACCTCTTGCCGGTGTCTTTCCAATGTCTTTCTTCAATATATCGCTTCTCATTTTATAAAAACAAATCACTTTTTAGTTTAAGAGACGAAATATTAAACAGGCAAAGGTGGAGGAGAAAAAATGAGGGAAAAAGGTGTAATAGCAAAAATAGCAGGTCCGTTGGTTGTTGCAGATAAGATACGAGGATGCGAGATGTATGAAGTGATAAAAGTAGGCGAGGAGGGCTTGATGGGCGAAACAATAAGACTGGATGGCGACCTTGCGTATGTTCAGGTATATGAAGATACAACAGGTTTGAAGCCGGGTGAGCCAGTGATAAGGACAAAGGCGCCTTTATCTGTTGAACTCGGTCCTGGAATATTAAAGAATTTTTATGATGGTGTGCAGCGACCTCTGGAGGATATAGGGCGCAAAGTTGGCGATTACATAACGAGGGGCGTATATGTAGATGCACTTGACCGGACAAAGAAATGGAATTTCACACCCACCGCAGAGGAAGGCAAAGAGATAGTTGGTGGAGATATTTTAGGCGAGGTTCCGGAAACGAAGGTGATAAAGCACAAGATTCTCGTGCCGCCGGGGATAAGCGGTAAGATTTTAGAGCTAAAAGAGGGGGAATTCACCGTTAATGATTGCATAGCGAGGATACAAACAGATGGCGAGGACGTAGAATTGAAGATGATGCAGACTTGGCCGGTGAGAAAAGGAAGACCCTATAAGGAGAAATTGGACCCTGAGGTGCCTTTGTTAACCGGACAGCGTATTAATGATACCTTCTTCCCGATAGCGAAAGGCGGCACTGGCGCTATTCCCGGTGGATTCGGAACCGGGAAAACGGTAATGCAGCACCAATTAGCAAGATGGGCAGACGCACAGGTTATCGTGTATATAGGATGTGGAGAGAGGGGAAACGAGATGACAGAGGTTTTAGAGGATTTCCCAAAACTTATTGACCCTTACAGTGGAGAGAAATTGATGGAGCGGTCTACGCTTATCGCAAATACTTCTAATATGCCCGTTGCGGCACGAGAAGCGTCTATTTATACCGGAATCACGCTCGCGGAGTATTATCGTGATATGGGCTATGACGTGGCGATACAGGCGGATTCGACATCGAGATGGGCGGAAGCACTGCGAGAAATATCCGGTAGATTGGAGGAGATGCCTGGCGAGGAAGGTTATCCGGCTTATTTAGCCACGAGATTGTCTGACTTCTATGAACGTGCAGGCAGGGTAAAAACGTTATGTTCGGATTCCGAGGAAAGAATAGGCTCTGTTACGGTCGTGGGAGCGGTATCGCCGCCCGGAGGTGATTTCTCAGAACCTGTGACGCAGAATACATTGCGAGTGGTGGGCGTTTTCTGGGCTCTTGATTCGACTTTAGCGGATAGAAGGCATTTCCCGGCTATAAGCTGGCTACGCAGCTATTCTCTTTACCTGGACAACCTCAGTGAATGGTTTAATAAGACTTCGTCTTCCGATTTTACGGAACAAAGGGAGGAGATGATGTCTTTATTGCAAAAGGAGGCGGAACTGCAAGAGATAGTGCAACTCGTGGGTGCGGATGCGCTTCCAGCACGTGAAAGAGGGACATTAGAAGTTGCTCGTATGATAAGGGAGGATTTTTTACAGCAAAACGCATACCATGACGTGGACTCTTTCTGCTCGTTGGAGAAGCAGTATCTGATGGCAAAAATCGTTCTACAATGGTATGACCAAGCAAACGAAGTGATAGAACAAGGTATAGGCGTAGAGAAGATAGAGGGGATGGAGATAAAAGGTGCCATAGCGAGAATGAAATATGTGCCAAGTGAAGAGTTCATGAAGAGTTACGAGGAGATAATGAGAGATATGAAAGATGAATTTGAGGTATTAAAGAGGAAGGAGGTGTCGTGATGGCAATAGATATTTCTGCACGTGAATACACGACGATAAGAGAAGCAGCGGGTCCTTTGATTGTAGTAGAAGGTGTGGAGGGCGTCTCGTATGGTGAGGTAGTGAAGATAGTCACGCCAAGTGGAGAAGAAAAGACCGGACAGGTGTTGGAAGCGAGTAAAGGACTAGCAGTGGTTCAGGTCTTTGAGGGCACCTCTGGAATAGACACGTCAAAGACGAGGGTGAGGTTCACCGGTGACATAATGAAGATAAGCGTTTCGCAAGATATGGTCGGTCGTTTTTTTGATGGTTTGGGCAGACCCATTGATGGTGGACCTGAGGTGATACCGGAAGATAGGCTTTCTGTTATTGGTGCGGCAATAAACCCTACTGCACGTGATTATCCACGTGAATTCATCCAAACTGGCATTTCCACGATTGACGGAATGAACACGCTGGTAAGGGGGCAGAAGTTACCGATATTCTCCGGTGCTGGAATGCCGCATAATGCACTTGCCGCTCAAATAGCGAGGCAGGCGAAGGTATTAACCACTGGAGAGCCATTCTCCGTTGTCTTTGCGGCAATGGGGATTACACACGAGGAGGCTTCTTTCTTCATGCACGATTTTGAACGCACGGGTGCCATCGAGCGAATAGTTGCTTTCCTCAACCTTGCTGATGACCCTGCAATTGAGCGTGTGATAACGCCGAGAATGGCATTGACAACCGCTGAGTTCCTCGCATACGAATATGATATGCACATCCTCGTTATTCTTACTGATATGACTAACTACTGCGAGGCGTTACGGGAGATTTCCGCGGCACGAGAAGAAGTTCCGGGGAGAAGAGGTTATCCGGGATACATGTACACCGACCTTTCTACTAATTACGAGCGCGCTGGTCGAATAAAAAACCGAAAAGGTTCGATTACGCAAATACCTATACTAAGCATGCCTGATGACGACATAACACATCCGATACCTGACCTTACGGGGTATATTACCGAAGGGCAATTCGTTCTCTCAAGAGACCTTCACAGAAGGGGTATATTTCCACCTGTGGATGTCTTGCCGTCGCTGTCAAGGTTGATGAACGAAGGAATAGGACCGGGAAGGACACGCGAAGACCACTCCGGTGTATCCAATCAACTTTATGCGGGTTATGCCGAAGGGAGGGACATGCGCGATTTGGTTGCGGTAGTAGGAGAGGAGGCGCTGACGAGCAGGGATAGAAAATATCTGGAGTTTGCCGATGAGTTTGAGAAGAAGTTTGTTACGCAGGGTAAAAACGAGGATAGAAGCATAGAAGAGACGCTGGACATTGGCTGGGATTTACTGGCAACGTTGCCTGAAGGAGAACTCAAGAGGATTGACGAGCACATAATAAAGAAGTATCATCCGAAATATAGAGGTGCGAGATGAATAAAATAGCTAAACTGATAATAGGAGTCGGGTTGTTGGTGCTTGTGCTAAGCATGGTGGTAACAAGCGCAGCGAGCGCGGAAAAAGAGCTTGAAGGTTAAATTGACCGAAGCGATAAGACAATTTGTCAGCACATACTATATTCATCCTATCACACATGACGCAGGCTACAATCCGGTAAATACGATAACATGGGCTTTATTACTGGTATTATGCCTCTTTTTGACGTTAAAATTACTGAAGAAGCTCGATATAGAGATAGACAAACGTTTTATCGCTGCCGTATCATCATACATCTTTGTCGGTGCAAGCTTAAGAGTGATGGAAGATGCGGGATTATTCTCTCCTCCCCTGAGCTACGTGCTGATCACCCCGTTAATCTATTTTCTTTTATTCTTTTGCTCCGTTGCCATACTTACGATATCGGTAAAAATATTTAGGTCGAACAAGATAAGAGATTGTAATTATAAGCTGGCTTTTGGTCTGGTCGGAGTGCTATGGTTTTCCGCAAACCTGATGATTCTATTGAGTAAAGAAGAAATAATTTCACCCTGGGTTCTTTTTGCCGTCATTGGCATTTCCGCGATAATATTGCTCGTGATATACGCAATTGGCGCGAAATTTAGCGTGCATTTTCTAACAGAAAAGCTGAACGTCTCGGTTTTAGCGGCTCATCTACTCGATGCCTCTTCCTCTTATATCGGGATTGATCTACTTGGTTACAGCGGGAAACACGTGATAGAAGGCATTATAGTAAAATATACGGGCTCAGCAGCCGGGATGTATCCACTCAAGCTCGGAATGCTCATCCCCGTGTTATATTTACTGGATACGCAATTTAGCGAGAAGGATAGAGAGTTGAAAAATCTCGTTTTGCTGGCTATTATCGTTATTGGTCTTGCACCCGCCGTGAGAAATACGCTCAGGCTGATTCTGGGTGTTTAAAAGAAAATATACCCGATAACAAACCCGATTATCGCACCCGAATTAAGAAAGGGCAGTCCCGCATGCGGTTTTCCTCTGCCTGCAATTCTGCTGAGCACCGCGTAACCTGCCAGAGTTCCTATTAGCGCACACAAAGCAGGTGCGTTTATCAGCCCCAGGTAGTGAGTAAATACTTCCATACTCATACGATTCGCAGAAACGACCAGCAAAGAAGGTATAATCGCATCACCAAGTCCCATGTAAAATGCTTCTTCCATCTCGCTCTTACCCTCATCCCGGTCATTATCTCGCAATAAAGAAAAACTCCGCTTCCTCGGCAGAACGAAAAGAACCGGTATCCGCAAATCAACAATAGATTCCGCTAATGATACCATGTGCTTTGTCTTGTAAACCGCTATTGCGTCGTATACCGCTAATATTACCATCAATAGCAGAACCGGAATTATGCCGAGCGAAATACCAAATATCGCCGCCGCTCCTCCTCCTATTATCAAACCAGTCGCATCGAGGACATACCATTCGGGATATATATACAGGAGAAGAGCAAGTGCAAGAGTGATAATCAAAGCGATAATGCCATAAGGAACAAGAACTGCCATTACATAATATATCGTTACTGCCACCGCTGCGAGCATCACGAAATGAATAAGTTTTTTTCCTCCCTTAAATCTAAGCACGATAAGAATGAGCGCTGTGAAACCCATGATGAGGACGAAAAAATAGACGGGATTCCACATTGACTCTGGATTTTCAAAAGCCTTTACGTCGGAAACTTCAAAAGGCGTCGCCAGCATTAATGCTATAGCACTCGTAAGCAGGATAAAAGCACCCATTCCTATAACCAGAGCAATACTAATACTCTTTTCTTCTGTTTTTTCCTCTTCGTTCATCGTATTCGTATTGTTATTATTATTTTAATATTTTATTTATCAATAGATATAAGGATTTTGACGAAGTGAATTGTTATCACAGAGATGAAAGCCGTGATAAGCGTATTCAACAAGGATAAAGTGGTAGAATTTGCAAAAGCCCTGAATGAACTTGGGATAGAGATAATCGCAACTGAAGGCACAGCAAGGGCGATTCTGGAGAATGGAATCACGGTGATCAAAGTGTCGGAATTCACGGGATTTCAAGAGATGCTCGAAGGAAAGGTGAAGACCCTGCATCCAGGCATTCATGCTGGAATCGCAACTGCGGAGATAGGAATCATTGCTGTAAATCTCATACCCCTTGACCTTACAGCCAAAAAACCGCTGGATAGTATGGACATCGGCGGTGTTGCAATGCTTCGCTCCGGTATAAAGAATTTTGAACACGTTGCGGTTATCGTAAATCCCGCGAGATACGATGAAATAATTGAAGAGCTTCGGAAGGAGGGCGAAATAGCTCGTGATACGAAACTTAGCCTGGCGAAGGAGGCATCGAAATATATATTAGCATACGAATCAAAAATTGATAGGATATTAGAGCGGATAAGAAAGTTTTAATGGCGATACATAATCCCCGTATTTCTCCCTTGCCTTGATTAGCCGTTGCCTTTGCTCCTCCAGCACCCTAAATAGTATATGCGGCGTATCAGGAACTTTTGTCTTATAGAACTCCTCCACTCGCTCGACCCTGGCTAAATTTTCCGCAACCCTCAAAGTGAATTGTTTTATGTAATCCTCTTCTGGATAGTCTTTATTAAGCACCACTATAAACAGCCGCTTAAGGTCTTCATATTTCGGTATGAGCCCTGCGGGTGTCTTTATTGCTTCCACTTCGCGATGTGCCCGCAGTTCCATCCATTTAAGCCACACTGCCTTGTCATTTTTATCATTCGTGAAATTCCCATCTGCGTCTCTTAAGAAATAATTCACAGAGAAGATACAGGGTGGATTTTTTAATCCCGCACCAAACTTCAGATGATTTTCTATATATTTACCAATAGGTATGGAAAGGAAATCCAGGTTTGACATAAGATTGTGTTTTCGCACGCCTTCTTTTCCCAGCGTTGCCGCTGTCGTCTCTGACTCCAGTGCAGCACCCATGGTAATAACGCCATGCACCCAGTCAAAGGATTCCTCAACCGGCACTTTTGTGTCTGAATCTCTTCCGCCGTATATTATCCCGCCTATTGCAACACCTTCCGGATTATCAAGCTCAGGGTCCACATTCTCTAACTGTTTCAAGTCAAGTGTAAACCTTGCATTTGGATGTGATGGTAATAGTTCGTTACCTGCATCATCCTTCTTCCCAGGCTGCCATTCTCCTGAATGATGGAAACCCTTTTCAGGATATTCGCCGTCCTTACCAATCCAGTGAACGCCTTTTTCTGCCGTTAACAGCACATTAGAGAATATAACATCACCCGGACTGTGGAGTGCATTCCATATAATGGGGTCGTCTCGGGAGTTTACGCCCTGTATTATTCCAAATATTCCCCTCTCCGGATTGACTGCACGTATTAACCCATCCTTCTTCCTTAAGTACGCTATATCATCTCCAACTATGGTTTCACCCTCTATCATGGAAGTGGAAGTCTTTCCACAGAGTGAAGGAAATGCGCCTGCAAAATAAGTTACTCGCTTCGATGGACCATGCACGCCCATGATAAACATGTGCTCGGTTAGCCAACCTTCTTTTGATGCCCTTTTTATCGCGGGACGCATTGCTAACTTCTTGAGTCCTATGGTATTGCCACCATACTGCGTATTCACACTATATACCGTCTCGTCCTCAAGGTCAATATACACCCTCCGTTTATTGATATTCTTAGAGGTTCGTCGCTCATCCAGCTCGCCCGCGGAATGCACGAACTTGAAGAACTGCGCGGATTGCCCCAATCTTACGAATTCTTCATAGCCCTGCCTGTACAACAGGTCCTCCGAATGGGCTACATAGCAGGAATCGGTAAGTTGAACTGCGGGTATTGCGAATTCAGATTTGAGAGGTCCCAGACAAAAGAATAGCACATACAACTGGTGCCCCTGCATGATGTCTTTCAGAATTTCATGAATTTCTTTTACCCCTTCCGCCCTATCCATCGCATTTATATCAGAACCTAAATCAACACCCGGAGGTAGAAGGAACTTAGTATTTTTCTTATCGCGTGCCTGGTCGTAATAGCCGTCGAAATGAACCGTATGCCCCTCCATAGCAAGTTCCGTCTCCTCTCCAGTTCGTATCGCTTCTTGCCTGATATACCGGATATCTTCTGGTGAATCAGTGCAGACAAAAATTGTATCGGGATTACAGAGCTCAACGTACTTAGCGATAAATTGATGGAACTCAGGATTATCTATCCTGCTAAGTTTCCGGTGGTTTTCCGCTCCTAATCTCGCTTTTAACATCTCCATTGTTTCTTTATCTTCCATCTTTTATCCTTCCTCCTTGTTTTTCCTCTTTCGCTTTCATGTCCATGTCCATGACCATAAACATAAACCAAAAAAGATATATATTATAATCACTTTATAAAGTTTTCGAAATTTAATTTTTACAAATG
>JAUVZJ010000017.1 GCA_030602585.1 Candidatus Methanophagales archaeon
GCATCAATCCGCTCCTGTTCCTCAATATTCATAACGCATCACAAAGGATGCGTTAAATGGAACTTATATCAAAAGACTTACCGATGTATTGAACCTTTATTTGTCAAATGAAATACTGAACGATGTATTGAGCCTTACCACAAACACCTACCACAATACCTACAAATAAACACCCCATAAATAAACAGATTACAGCCGTTTTCTTTTTCATTTTTTTCTCATCACCTCCTTTTGTTTTTTATCCACCTTTTTAGTTTTACAATATAGACTACAACAAGTAATGCCGAAATTGCGGTTATCGCTTCAAATCCGGGAATCCTTCCTGCTGGACTTGGTGTTGATGTTGTAGTTGGCGTAGGCGTTGTAACTGGTGCTCCCCCATTACCGCCATCACCACTAGGCGTTGCAGTTGTTGCCGGAGTTATTTCCTCTTCAACCGTTATCACATAGATGTTGCCCTCTGAAGTGTATGCAATCTTCTTTCCATCTGGATTCCATTGTGGATTGAGATCACCTCCTTTACCTGTGGTCAGTTGCACCTTCTCACTATTATCACTATTCATCACCCAGATATCATCCATGGTATCAGCCCAATCGATGGATGCGGAGAATGCAATCTTTTTCCCATCAGGACTCCATGCTGGATATGCAAAAAAAGATACATTAGTTGTTAGCTGAACTTTGTTACTACCATCACTATCCATTACCAAAATATCCCGATTGCCAGAACGAACTAAAATAAAGGCAATCCGTGTTCCATCCGGGCTCCAAGTTTGAAACAATTCATCGCCTTCATTTGTGGTTAATTGCGTTTTATTACTCCCATCGCAGTCCATTACCCAGATGTCCCAAGTTCCTGAACGAGTGGATACAAAAGCAAGCTTGTTTCCTGAGGGATCCCATGCCGGACCAAAATCTTCTGCAAAACTGGTAGTGAGTTGAACCTTATTGCTTCCATCGCTATCCATCACCCAGATATCCTTATTTCCGGTCCGATTGGAGGTAAAAACAATTTTTGTTCCATCAGGGCTCCACGAAGAAAAAAGGTCCACTGCAGGACTGGTGGTTAGTGGAACTTGATTGCTTCCATCGCTGTCCATCACCCAAACATCAAAATTACCAGAACGATTCCAAGAAAAAGCAATCCTTGTTCCATCTGGATTCCATTTTGGATTATCGGGTACTCCTTTGTTGGTAAGTTGAAGCTTGTTATTCCCATCGCTATCCATCACCCAAACATCAAAATTACCAGAACGGTATGAAATAAAAGCAATTTTTTCTCCATCTGGACTCCAGGCTGAAAAAAAATTCGCAGTCGAATCATTTGTCAACTTTACCGCTTTTCCACCTGTCATAGTCGAAGTCATTCCAACCAGAGTACATACCAATATAGCCAAAGCAATAGCCAGTACAAACATTTTTTGTGCCACCTCTTATCATCACCTCCATTATATTACATTTCTACATTTTTTATTTATTGTCTTGACTTATAAGCATAAGGGTTCACTATGACTATGTCCCTTTCTGCACTCTGCAAGAAGCATGAGCCACACCAGAAGCAGCAAAACAAAAACAGGAAACATCTACATATGCATAATGTTCATCGTTTTCGTGACCTGACTTTATGTCAAACCAATCATCGCCGCTAGCGTAGCAAACAAAATGTCCGAAGGTGTGTTCTTTCTCCTCGCTGCAATATCCAGAACCACAGATTTTGGTTCTAACTTTGCATTCGTAAATACAATTACCACACTCAGGTCCCCCGCAACAACCTGCACTATAATGTACTTTTATCTTGTTTGTGGATGCATATAAAGTTGCTTCTACCTTGGCATGAGCACAATGATTAGGACTATCGTCTGAATCTTCACAATAATCACTCCAATTACTCCAATCACCCCAACAGAAAAAATAACTCTTCTCCCTCTCCTTATCCTGCCTCGCTCTCCACCTCTCCCACCTCTTTTTGTTTATCTTCTGTCTTCTGTCGTCTATTACTTTCATCTTTTCTCACCACCCCAGAAAGTTACAGCACGTATCAAATGGATTCATAATATCTTCAGGTCTCCTCAAAACTTCTTTTATCGGTGTCGGATACGTCCCTATGACTTCCTGATGCCTCGGACAGTCCCAATAATTCAGGTCTGGAGTAACTGCTAATCCGCAAATTCCCGCAACGCACCCCGTTTCTACACATGTAACAAGCGTTTTAACATATTTGCTCACATATTCCTTCGCTTTGAGCCATTCCGTAAATCTGACAGTTTTGCTTGAATTTTTGAACGGCTGATATAATCCGAAATTCAGTATCGTGCATTTGTATTTCTTGCAGAGTTCAATGATATGGTCAATGCAGTGGAAGTTCCACTTGCATAACATAAACCCTATTGAATGTTTAATTCCATGTTCTTGCAGGCACTCCAATGCCTTAATAGCCTTGTCATAAGAGCTTTTACCACGAATTCTGTCATGAGTTTCCCGGTCACCGTCAATGCTTACCTGTATTCCGTCTTTTTTGTCAAAAACACCCATTTCAACATATTTCGGTATGAAAATCCCATTCGTGCTCAATATGATGTGGTCTTGATATTCCCTGACTAAATCGCAGAGTTGCTCGAACTTGGAATATAACAAAGGCTCGCCGCCGCTCAGGATTATACTATACTCTTTAAGTGGGAATTCTGTGTTCAAGAAATCCTCACAGAGATTTTTTATTATTTCTAAAGGCATTTCGGTGGATGCGGTAGTGTAGTTCTGGCAATAACAGTGCTTGCATCGAAGCTGACAATTACTGGTAACATGCAATGCTAAGAAGATTTCAACCATGATGTCGTCGCCTCTTTCCTCTTTTCCCACTCATCGATCTTTACCAAGTTCAAATAGCCACGTTCATCTTCCTCAATTTGGTATTTAATTTGTTTGAATTGTGTAGTATAATAGACACTTCGATCAACTCGCTTAAAATACTGCAATGCAATTTCATCGAGTTTGTAACGTATTTTTTCGCATTCCTCTCTTTCATGATCGGGGTAAAAAGGGCAGTATATTTTTATAGCAAAATCAGGTTTTATCCTGTAGAGAAACTCACACATGTCGTTAAACGTTGAAGTATCTACGTTAGAAAAAGGAATTAAAGAAACGGCAGTTAGACCTTCAAATTTATCACTAACCAATTTAAGCGCATTTATTGTAGCTTGATTACTATGACCGGTATATTCTTTATGCCATTCATCATCTAAGTTGTAAAAAGATATATTAATCGTATCAAGCCCCACCGCATTTGCTTCTTCAACAAAATTTGCTTCGATAAGAGAACCATTCGTTGCGAGCCCGCATGAATAATTAGTTCTCTTTTTTACAGATTCAATCAGTTTGGGCACTTCTTCCTTTTGAAGTAGTGGCTCACCCCCACTTATAGTAAACATGGTTGTTGCATCTCCATCTAAAGTGAGCAAAAGCTCTGTTAGCTTATCAATGGATATTCCTAGTGGAGGTACACCCTTAAGACCGCAACAACATTCCGTTGGGCACCATTTGCACTTCCAATTGCACCCCCACAGTTTAATGCCAATCCTATGCTTCTTATACGATTCACCACTTACAATTTCATACTCGTAGATTACAGGATACATTATCACTTCCCCGTCTTCTTTCAGAACTATATCGGTTATATCAGTTAAATTGTAGGAGCTGCCAGCGACACCAAAAGTAGCACTTGCTTTGATAAATCTGCGCCTGCTTACCTTAAGATCATTATTAGGTTTTTCACAGTCATTTTCACGTGTTCCTTCGCTTTCCCCTTCACCATTACCAAATCTTCCATTCATCTTCTTCCCCTCGCCGCCCCCTCAAGTCGGGGATATTTATAGGTAACAACAAAAATATATAACTATATAAAAGTTATGTATTTTTATTCATAAACTATTAAAATAAGCACCTTTAAGACTCATAGATATTAATTATTATGGGGTATACCCGCCATAAAGGTCATAGCGAGAAACCTTTACCAGAGAAAGAATTTTTCTTTTAGCACAGGTTTTCTTTTTGTAAAAAAGAAAAAAGTGTAGAAATGCGAGTAGTGGGCGTAACCGGGGGAATAGCAAGTGGAAAGAGCCTCGTGTTAAATACATTTATGAAACTCGGCGCTTATGCAATAGATTGTGATGCGCTAAGCAGAGAGGTTGTAATGCCATGTTCGAAGCCGTGGTGGGAGATAGTGAGTTTCTTTGGTAAAGATATATTGAAGAAGGATTTGGAGCTAGACAGGAAGAAGCTGCGGGGGATAGTGTTCGGCGATTCGGAGAAACTCGATATTTTAGAGAAGATAATACACCCGGAAGTAAGAAGGAAGTGCATGGAGAGAGTCGAGGCGATAAAAAACCTTTCTTTAAAAAAGAAAGCTTTACCAAAGAAAAATTATACTTCATACACTATGGAATTAGAGCCAGATACGCTCGTTGTTATTGATGTCCCGCTATTAATAGAGCTGGGGATTCAAAAAGAATTCGATAAAGTAATTGTTGTTTATGTCAGCGAGGAGGTGCAGATAAGAAGGGTGATGGAACGAGATGGAGTAACGAAGGAAGCGGCAAAAAAAATGATTGGAATGCAAATGCCGCTGAAGGAGAAGCTGAAATTCGCTGATAATGTTATAAATAACGAAGGCACGCTCGAAGAAACCGAGAAGCAGGTTAGAAATGTGTTTGAGGCACTTTCTTCTTGATTTTCCAAATTCTAAGCACCAGATCTCATTTGAATTTTAATTTTTGATATTGTTTGGAGCTTAGAAATAAGGATTTATGTTTTTTCACCTCTTATTGCGGATATTTCTGTTACCTGCCCAACCCTGATTCTCCCAGAACAAACAAGTCTATCTCATCAGCTAAATCAGAAAAACGATCCTTAAACTCAAATATCTTGTCCCTCTTTGCTTCCTCTATCTCCGGTTTGCCAAGCTTTTCTTCAAGTTCCACCTCTTTATAAAAGATGTCATAAATCAACATGAAAATACTGGGTCTTTTGCTTCTAAACCTTTTAAAGTCTTCCATAACAGCCTTGCCATTCAAATAGTTATCACGCATTTCATCAAATTCTTTAAAAATCACGTCACTGTCCTTATAAAAATCGCTTAACGTTTTCAAAAAGATTTCCGATATTCTTCTATCTTCTGTCATGGGCAATATTGAATAATATATTTGGCTATTTAAAAGTTTTTCGATTTTTAATTTTTCTTCTTCTCCTCCTTTGTTCAGGCTTATCATATCCTCACCCTTTTAAGGCGGATTTCGTAATCGAGAACACTATTGTTAATAACAGCGATGTGATTCCTATTCCTGCAAAACCAACAGCCATGCCTATATTGGTAGATAAATAAAAAATTAAGCCTAATGTAAAAGCTAAGGCGGTAATGGGCGCAAAAACAAATTTGGTGCAGCGGTCAACGAATATATATTGTGGCGTTTCTGTGATAGACTTCATTTCGCTGTTATGCCTCCTCAAACTTCTTAGAGATTTTGTCAAATATTATGTTAACCCATGCCCACATGAAAAAGAAAAATAAAAGGAAAGGAAGAGGAAAATTAAAATAGTACTTTTGGAATCCTTCCATTGGCATAATTATAAAGACGCCAATTGCTGCAACAACCTTTACTGCGCCATTAGGAGAATAACGTTCAACAATTGCCTTTATAGCACCCCAGAAGGAACCATCATCTTCTTTCATGTCTTTTCCTTTCACGTGATGCTACCATCCACATATCCACGAAGATAATCACCAGCGAGATGAAACCACACCATACAATTGCCCAATAACCGTATAAAAAGCCATAATAAAGAGCAAATAGCGATATAATCGTTGCAACAGATGCCGTGGCTGTAAGTGCTTGGCTTTTTAATGTGGTTGAAAATATAGACGATAAGTTTTGTGACGATGCGCTTGATTCTATCTCCGATTCTGCCCTTTGACGTGGTAAAAGCTCAGGGATAGGAAAAACGTTAGAAGAAGCAAAATCAACTTTGAGTTCCTTCTTTTGAGGATATTTGAATAATAGCAGCTCAACGTATTTCATTATTGCCCTAACGCCTTCATTTTTTTCTTTAATATCTCTTACCTGTGTTGTAACTGGTTCCATTTTTATCTCCCTTCCCCATCTGCCTTTTTCTCTAACTCCTTTGCCATATTTAAAACTTCATTCGCATCATTAATTATCCTGTTTGCCGTCTTTTTGACATCGGTAATAACCTCCTTCTTAATGCTCTTATCTCTGTTTTCAGAAAGGCAACCTTTTATCCTTAGTTGTATTTCTCTTACAAGCTCGTATATGTTATCAATACTATATTTCATGTGCAGTATTTTTTTATTTGAGACTGAAAGCAACTTAATCTCCATTACTACTGTGTTTTGGTGTTCATCAAATTCACAATCAGACAGAAGATCTATCCAACAATTAAACCACCCGAAATATTCTCTTAATATTAGCGATACCATCTCATCTTTTAAATCCGAGTATCTTCGTGCAAACTCAAATATTTTATCCCTTTTATTTCCTTCTATTTTAACCTTATCGAACCACTCTTTAATCCCCTCTTCTGCAAGGAGGATATCCCGTATCAAATAGAAAATATGGCTTTTATTATTTAATAACCCCTTTAAATCTTCCTGAATATCTTTACCTCGTAAATAATCGCTGTATATGTCATCAAAACATTTGAAAATAATGTCCGACAAATCATAAAATTCATTTACTGCTTCCACAAACCCTTCTGGCACTTCTTCCCCTTTACCTTCTTTTTCTTCCTTTGCCATAGGTATCACTATACGATTTGCATTATATAATGAATGACGCTTTTTATTTTTTAAGCGCTTTTCCGCTCAACTTTTTCCGTCTCATACTCCTGACTATCACTTCTTATTGGTTCAACACATCTCCAAATATCCGTCGAAGTCGCTCATCTAATTTTTTCATATCTTCTGGCTCTATACTTCTTAATCTTAGATTCGCTTGCATATACAACTTTTCTTTTACCTTCCTCGTCTTTCTATACCATTCTTCGTGCATCAAACCCCAATATTCCACATATATTTCCCCTCGTGGTAAGAACCAATCGCAACGCATTAATCTATTAACAGGAACCTGTTTTTCAACTTGATGTTTTATTCCGTTCCTATGAAACCAATTATCAATCAGCATCTCATGAGTAGACCTTAAACTGTGTTCATCCTCTGCTGTATAGCTTGAAGGGTTCCTTTCCTCATCAACTCTCAATTGAAATAAGCTATAACATTCCTCACTGCAAATCGCCGACCTTTCTTCAGGAACATCTTCACCACACATCATGCAGCAGTTCTGCTCGTGCACATCGCCGTATTCCTTGATATGCCCATAAAGCGCTCCGTATATCGGCACTCTCTCGAAAAGTTCTCTGCTCCCTATAATTATAAACTTCTCTTTTGCCCTTGAAACTGCAACGTTCAAAAGATTCTTACTCGTCGGACCTTCCAGCGGCTTTCCAAAACCGCTGCTTTGGCTCCTCCGGTAGTTAGCAGTGGCGAAGATGATAATCCTCTTCTCCTGACCTTGAAACGTATGTACCGTCCCGCACTCAATATCAGGAATTTCATCTTCTACTATATCTATTTGTGCTCGATACGGGGATATTATTGCCATTTCTTCATAAATACTTTCACCATATTCACGCCTAAACTTTTCAATTATCTTTTTGACAAAGCCAATCTCGACCTCAGAAGACACAGAACGACCTTCATAATCAGTCCAGAATCTTCTTGGAAAACATACCATCGGATAACAGTTGCTTATGAGGTCATCTGGACATTCCCTTAATCTTTCAGTAATTTCTATTTCCGCTGGTGTATTCAATAATCCATCGTAGAAGGATGAGCTAACAAAATCCGCTATCTTCCTTTTCATTCTGTATTGAGATGTTAGCATAACTGCGTGATTATCCCCATAGTTGGATTTGTAGAACCTTTCAAAAATGCTCAACCGCAATCTCGGATTTTGCTCGACAAAGTCACTGATTTCTGGTGGTCTGTCCACTAAAATAGGCGGAAGTTGTTTGGGGTCACCCAGCAATATGAACTTATTGCCTTTTAAAAAAGGGAGGACAGCACCCGGCAAGTCAATAGCGCCCGCTTCATCCATTATGACAAGGTCAAACTTAATGCTCGCAAACAGCTTGTCGTATGCTCTTAAATTCGTCGTTGCGATAATCTGTTTTTCGTTGAGAATAGCCAACCTTGCTTCTTCCATTTTTCTCTTCATTTCCTCCTGCATTTCCTGTTCCGCCGCTTTGATTTCCGCAATTTTTTCCCTGACCGAATTCATAAGTTTTTCAATCAAGCCGCTCAAATCAATGCGCTTCTGCTCCATTCCTTTTAAATCCACCTCTTTCTGGTTCTTATCGCTCTGTTTATTGCGTAATTCGTTGTATAACTCACGCAGTACTGATTTTTCTCTTCTTAACGCATCGCTGTCATATTCCAATTTGCCGTGAGCAAGCGATTCAATATCCCTTTTTAACTCTTTCAGTTTCTTTTCACCAGATTCAATATTTCCTGACAAACTCGCGTGGTTTTTTTCAATAGTGCATAGTTCTTCTTTTTTACGTTCCAATTCATTTTCCTTTTCACGTATTTCGCGTTCTCGTGCATTTAAATCATTTTGAAGTTTTGTTATCTCCTCTCTTTCGTTTTTCTGTTCTTCCAAATTCTCCTGGAGTATTATCTCCAGTTCGATGCGCTGTCTTCCTTCTAATTGCAACTCTGTTGTCTCCTGTTTATATTGCTCATATAACAGTTCTGAGCGCCCACGTATGAAATCACTCAAGCCATTCCTGATTCTATTATTTTTCCAGTTTAAATCATCGTATAACGCACGCAATTCAGGATTTTCTCTTATTAACGCATCTTTGTCATATTCTAATTCACCACGAGCAAGTAAATCCTTGTCTCTTTTTAAATCCCCCAGTTTCTGTTCCCTTCTTTCAATAGTTCCTGACAAACTCGTGTAATTTTCTTCGACTGCAATTAACTCTTCCATTTTACGTCTCAATTCCTCTTCTTTTTCTCTTAGTGTGCGTTCTCGCTCATTTAAGTCACTTAGAAGTCTTAGTATTTTCTCCAGTTCGCTACTAGTTCTTCTTGCTAATTGCAATTCATTTATCTTTTGTTCATACTGCTCGTATAACGGATTTCGCCGCTTAAATACGTATTTTTTCCAAAGAGCTACGATTTTATTCCTTCTGGCGTATTCCAGATAAGAGCTTACAATGTGGATTATATTGGCTATATCAGGTTCATTATTCTCCAAATTAGCCAACTGTTCACGAATGCCGGCTATATCACTGTTTAATCTGGGAACTTCATTTTCTATTCCCTCTATCGCTCTGTTAATCTCCTCCTTTTCCTGCTGGAGTTCATCAAAATTCTCTTTGTAGTTCCGCAATTCGTTATCAATTCGGTTAATCTCCTCCATGAACTTAGCGGTGAGCAATGAGTGCTCTCTTTCCGCTATCAAGTTTTTAATACGTGATATTTCGGCGCTTAGCGCTTCAATTTCTTGTTTTGGTCCTTCGGCGAAATCCAGATAATACTCTATTATGCGAATAATATTGGCGGTATCCTTCTCTTTTATATCCCATTCCGCCAACTGCCTATTAATGTCCGATTTGACATCTTCTAACCTGCTAACATGGATTTTAAGTTCTTCCATCTCTTCGTTAAATTCTCTCTTTTTTATCGGAAGCTCTATGAGTTTCTCTCGGTATTCCTGCAACTGTCCGTTAATTTGGTCTATCTCCTCTTCGAACTGAGCAGTGAGCAAAGAGCGTTCATTATCAGTTATCTGATCTGTAATATAGGTTATTTCAGCGTTTAATGCGTTAATTTCGCTTTTGATATCTTCTTTGTCTTTCTCAACCGTTTCCGCCTCTTTGTTCTTTGACTTGCGTTCTTTTTCAATCTTCTCCTTTTCCCGAAATAACTGTTTTATTTTCTCCTTAAACCTACCTAACTCTCTTTCTATCTCTTTTCGCTTCTTTTTAAGCTGTTCATCAAAAAGCGCATCTTTGTATTTGTCCGTAAGCGTGGAGTAACCAAACCTGACGATGATTTTTTTACATCTCCTGTTATCGAACAATTTCATCACCACGTTATCCACCGCTCTGTTCGTGTAACTGCACACCAGTATCTTCGTGTCCTTGTGCAATCTGATATAATTGCGCACAATTTCCGGGACAATTGTCGTCTTTCCGGTACCGGGCGGACCCCAGATTAGATATACATCCTGAACGCCAACTGCATATTCAATAGCGCGCTTTTGCTCTTCATTTAACCCTTCTTCTTCAAATATGCATTCGCTTCGGGCACCTCCTGAGATATCTCCGTCTCCAAATAATAACTGCCTTCTTTCACTGAAATTTTCCCTTAACTGCTTTAAACCCTGCATTTCTCGTTCTAAGATGTTACTCGTATCTACATTGATTGCTCCGTTTTCAATATGCCTTTGCCCTGCATCTAAATCTTCTATCCGTAATTTCACTTGATTTCTTGTTAACTGGACGATATTGCATTCGTATTCTCCGCTGCTGTACTTAAAGTTATAATCGCCTCTAATTTGCTCCAATTTCCGGTATCTGCTCGGTGTTATCGCAAAAACAAATTCTTCTGAAGATTTTCGTCGGCCATTAGCGATAGGAATTTCTGTCGTAAATGGATGCCTTAACAGCAGATTTATTAATTCGATATATGCATTAAGTTCCTCGCTCATTTTCTTTCATATCCCGTCCATTGTACTCGCTTTTATAATATTGCTTACGTCCACTTTAAATGCTTCCTTTCAATGTGTCTCTCTTACCTTTATAGAGGGTATTTAAGGACTCGGACTGTTTGAATTTGAAATGATTTTTAACTCGTAGAATTTACACCATGGATACATACAATGTTTTTATTAACCAAGGTTAAATTTATATTGTCAAAAAGACAATGGTGGTGTGTATGAAAAAGAAAATCCCATTGGTTTATAGAGTATGGTTTGCTTTCGGTTTTATAATCGCAACCTTTTTTGCTTTGAGTTTTATAATCACGCTGATTGGTAGTTTATTAAATACAACAATGACTGTAGAATTTGTCAAATCGCATTTTATCTTTTCACGGTTTGGAGTGGTCGGTGGATACTTAATTCATATTTTCGGGAACATATTTTTCGCCGCCATGGCTATATTTTTTGCATTACTCTCATGGAAAGGATTTAGCTCTCAAATCAATCCTCCTGAACTGCTTACAGTTAGTCATGTTACATGTAAAAAATGTGAGAAGGTTCATAGGCTATATTACAAAACTTTCCAAGATCCAAATACCGATAAACATTGTGAAGAAAGGGGATTTATGCCTATGCCCCGGGATAATAAGATAATATGTGACTGCGGCGCAGAAATAGATTTAAGTGATGTGAGAGATTAACCCCCTTGGCGAAACATATCGAAATATCGATAAATAATAAAAATGTCCGATTGTGGGAATTTCCCCCACTATAAAGGTCTCACCTCCCGCACCTGCACTGCCACACCTCTCCTCGATTCTACCATCTCCCAGCCGCTCATCTTTGCTCTACCCACGCCAAATGCCTTCTCGCCAACGAAAACAACTTCATCATTCACTCTTATTTGTTCGCTTGCGTTTACAACCCCAGGCGCCAATATCGAACCTTCGGGGACAAAATCACCTATTTCCACATTATACGAAGAAAGAAAATTCTCGATTCTACGAGCCCCATTCACCGTAAGAGCTAAAGTCCCGTATGCAGACACGATTCTCGCAAGAACACCGCCGCCCAAACTGAGTTTAAAGGAAGGATACCGCCCTGTTATTTTTATTCTTTCTCCTTCTTTTCTCGCCACCAGCTCGTTTCCAGCACCGATACAGAACTGAAAATCAGCCATTGCTTTTATCACGCTCGCTTTCATTTCGAATCCCGACAGCCTCTTTTTATCACCACATAACTCTGATACACAATTTCTCAATCGTTCCAGAGATTCTTTTGAAGTCGCATCCACTCCTTCTTCACATGTAAACACGACCTTTATACCCAAATCCTCTGCAACACCTGAGCATATCTCTTTATATGCACCGCTGAGATGTGCAACCACCGTGTCGTAATTTCTCAAGTTACGCTCAAGGTATGCATGCAGGCACGAGGATACCCATTCTCGCTCTTCCGCATCCCAGTATCCGGTTACGGGAATATCGTAGAATGCGGCGGGATAAACCACTTCAAGCTCTCTTGGAACAACACCAAGCGGAGACGTTAAAATCAACTCATGAATATGGCCTCTATAATCTCCAATCGCATCTATGAACTTCGCATGAGAAGGTGATGTGGAATAAGGCTTTCTCGCTGAACATGGCAATATCAACAAAATTTTCCTCGCCGGGGGTTCATACCTTTCCAGAACACGGTTCGCAAACCTCTTCACTTCTATTCGCTTTAACGATTCCATCGTGTTCGCTTTCATGCATCCTCTCCGGGCAATCGGCGTTCTGAGCTCAAAATATTCGCTCTCGTAGAGGTCCAGGATTCTTAGCACCGCGGTTAAAAAAGTTGAAGACCTCACCTTCATCTCCACGTACTCACGCAAATTACCTGCTCTTATACGCTCTTTTGCCTTTTTCGTCTCTTTATCCAGAAGCGCCGTATTATGTCTTGCGAGCAACAACGCCCGTTCCTTAAAATCCTTTCCTCTTAACTCGTTTATACTTAGAGAAGCGCAAACACTACAATTGCATGGCAATTCCTCCAATTCATTTAATCTTATTTCACCTTCTTCCACCTGATAAATAGCCTGGTAGCCATTTATCACCGCATTCGTATCGTCTATTATATCCACGCCCATGTAAAACAGCAATGCGGCATTCTCCGCCGTCGCTATCGCAGGAACCCATAACGCGACATCCGGCGGTATCATATTTCGCGCATCAATGATTCTGCGAACAAAATCCCTCGGGCTGTTGTGCATATTGGAAGCGATGGAGAGCACGAAAAAATCAACGAATAGTGGAGCATCTTTCACATTTGTAAATAAAGGATGAACTTCAGGCAAGAGGACAGCGCCTCGTGGAACGTCCCACAAATCTTCCTGGAATAAATCGTTAAAGTTCGAATCTTCAGCATGAACCACTTTGATTGCCTCTTCACCGGTACTTAAAGCATCAACGCGGAACAGCAGGGGTGTTTGCTTCTTCTCTCCAGGTAGAGACAAAATACCTATTCTCGCCGCGCCGTCTCTTCTTCTTACCTCGTAAAACTTTGTCATCTTGCAATTTTTAAAAGTTTTTATCGGTTTAGAATTTTCAATTTTAACATTTACCATTGTTCTAACCAAACGATTAATTTTAGACTATTTTTGAACAAAGCATTCCCTATGGGACACCTGAGAAGTTTAATGGTAACGAAGAATAAGCCACCTGTTCTATATGGTAAAAAAGTAGGTGGACGTATGCAAGGCATGAAAGAATTCTTAAGTCTCTGATAGTCTTAAGAGGTATGCTAAATTACTACGGTTATTTATTATGCAATTGAGAACTAATAGAATAAAGATAAAAAGCAATGTTATGTGTAAGGAGTAAAGGGATAAATACCGAATATGAACGAAGAAAATGTAAAATCAATAATTGCATTACAAAGAATAAATAATCACTTGCTGGTACTTATTGATTCTAAGAAAAACACGGAAAATATATCTCTCAAACAAATTCTTGATTTAGTGTATGAACCATATGAAAAAATCGAGAATAATTATAGACATAATCACAGTTTTTTTAATCAGTATCAAATGATATCTTCGCTATACACATATATAGTTCTCCCAAAAGAAACCTTCTTTAATTCTATTCCAGAAAATACACTAACAAATTCACTTATAGATGCTTGGGGCATAAATAAAATCATACCATCATGTGAGTTAAAATATTTTATTAGACGAGTTCGTAATGCAGTATCTCATGGAAACATTGAGTTTACAGAAAAATTAGAATTTACATTTACTGATATAAATCCCAAAAATAAAGAAGATAAATTTCAAATAAAATTATCGGGCGAACAATTGTTGAAATTTACTCGCGCATTAGCATATTGGTGCCTTACACAAGATATAGACTTAAAAAACTTAGAAGAGAGCACATGACGCCGAATACGGCGCGGCGGATTTGCAACGTTATGTTGAATCAGACCGAATCTTCGAGGCACTATTTACGATACTACTGCTACCCTTGATGAGTGGGGTGCCTGAGACGTTTACCGGCAAAGAAGGATGGTTACCACTTATGTTATCGAATAAGAGACGTAGGTGGCTTATGGCGTGATGTAGGATAATTTTAATATACATGAAATAATTGCAAATATAAGCTAGTAATTATCCATGATTATTTATACGAGGTAGGAAATAATAGAATAAATATAAAAAGCAATGTTCGACTATAAAGAGAACAAAGAACAATGTCATCTTTAAAAGCGCGAATGGCTGAAATCATCCAAGAGCAACCGGAGGACGCAACCTACGAGGAGATCATGCGCGAGCTTGCTTTCGAGCGCATGGTTGAGCGCGGGCTGGCGGACTCCCGTACCGGAAGGGTTATTTCCAACGAAGAGATGGGTCGGCGGATTCGAACATGGCAGAAATAATATGGACGGAGGAGGCCGAGCGGTGGCTCAAAGACATACACGATTATATAGCGCAGGACAACTCTGCTGCCGCTGAGGAGGTCGTATCTGGCATTTATCAACGTGTGCAGATTCTGCTCGAGTTTCCAGAGGCGGGATACAAATACAGATCAGAACCAGAGGGGGATATCCGTATACTTCTCTACGGTCACTATCGTATCGCCTATCTGATCAAGGGCAACGATCGCGTAGATATCCTTGGGGTATTCCACGGAGCCCTGGATATAGACCGATACCTGCCGTGAATGACGAGCATAGAAAAACGGCTGCGTGCGAACACCGAGCGAAGCTATGTCTTAGAGTAAGTATGAACAGCGGCATTTTTCGTAATGCCTGCTTTTCCACGCTGAAGTTATGCTGAAGTATAATGTTTATATATAAAAAATAAAATCACCTAAATCTATTTATACATAAGAAAAATAATGGAATATAGATAAAAAGCAACATTGTTAGAAATTTATGATGCAAACCAATGAATTGCTAAAATGGCAATGGGCTTATAGTGAGCAACTTTATTTATTTGATATACACGACGCATACTGGATTGAATGCGCTAAATTAGGTTGGGAAACATCAGAGCAAAATAAAAAAGAATTTAATCGGCTTCTTATCTCTTATGGAGTGAAAAGAGGAAAAATAGGAGAATATTTGAAAAAAGATGGTTGTGAAAAATTGATTGGAATTTGTAACAAAGCGTTCCGGGGAGAATTATCAAATGATGTTTATAAAGACGCACAAGAAAGATGGAATGATGTAAAAAATGAGCTTTGTTCGGAAATAGAACAAAATCCAGCATCGGCAACTCTTAAAATATTTTGGTTTTATCACCCTGAAAAATTGCCAATGTATGATAACTATGTAAAAAAGGCATTATCAAAACATCTCGGTAATATAAAGATAGACGATAAAAACTTTTTGATAAAATTTGGAGAATATTATCAAAAAGTGAAACCGCGAATTTATGAAGCTGAAGAATTCTTTGACAGAAAGTATATTTCCTATCCAAGAGTAGTAGATAAATATCTTTGGCTATGTGGCTCGGGAAAAAAGGAAGAAAATATTTTAAAAAAGTACGAAAGTTCCTTAGATAAAATCCCTTTAAAAAAAATTCTAACAAATCATTCACCCTGACGTGGTGGATCGCGCTTTTTTCAAAGTTTTGTAGTAAAAAAGAGGGTATTCTTGAGCAAGAGTCACCGCGACGCAGGGATAGCCGAGTACAATCGACAAATTCTCTTCTGACCCTTCTTCATCCTTCCAAATACGTGCTCACGTCCTTATAATCAAACTCCTCCGCATCAAGCACGTTCTTTATGAAGTTAAACAATTTCCTTCTCGTATCCACTGAAATATTAGGATACCACACTGGAGAAGCAACGACAAGCCCTCTAAACGCATAAAATGGCTGTATCACCTCCAATAGCTCGTAATCTCCCGTTTCTTTAAGATACACGTCGAAAAACGTCTCATACAATCGCTTGAAGTCATCGTCAATCGCTTCGCCATCAGTTTTTAGAAGCCCGAAAAAGAGATAATTTATGGTCATCGAAGAGATGTCATCAGCCGCTTCTCCCCATTCTCCCCTGCTCCTATCCAGCACCGTAAAATCCGCTCCTTCCCTGAACATAACGTTCCACGGATGGAAATCGCCATGAACCATACACAACCTTTTCGTTCTCTCCTTCAGTTTCCACCGCCAGTCTATGCTCTTCTTCTCTATATCACTCAGTTCGTCGCTCGTTATGAACTCACTTCCGGATGGATAACTGTCTGTAAGCCCGAATATACATTCGCTATGCCCTATTAACTCCCTTATCCTTCGCACATAAAGTCCTGCATCGTCTTTCTTGACAGCGTGTATATCAGCTAAATAGGAAGCCATAGCGGATACTCTTTCCTCATCTTCTTTTCTTAGTTTCCCCCCTGCTTTTAACCTGTCCAGGTCCCTAACATATTCCTCGCCTTCCACTTTATCGCATACAATGAAATATTCCTCTGCGTCACTTGCTGATTCCATCCTTCCGTCCTTCGTAAAGTAACCGACATCGAGCGATTTCACGTGCTTCGGCAGCGTATTAAACGCATGGTGCTGCCAGATCAATATTTGCGCACGGTCAGAGATATGGTCATGCCCAAACCCATCCCCCTTCATCGAGGAGATAACAACTTCTTTTAGTTCTCCTTCGCCAGTCTCAAACTCCACGAAATAAGGTTTACCATACCCGAACCCTTTTATTTCGTGCTCCTCTTCCTGCTTTGACTTCGATTCCAGCCCCAACTCCTTTACGCTTAGTATTTTTACAGGAGCCCCAAACTTGCTCTCAAAATATTCTTTTATTTTCTCTTTCAACATATCGTATCAAATAAAACCTGTTACTTTCAATAGATATCACATTTTTAAAAACTTTTATCCTATTTTTGGAGGTGTGCGACGGAAGTTAGAAAAACGTCATCTATGAATTCAAGCGATACATACATATATATACTCTTTTTAAACTTGTTTATTAGGGGGAGGATACTATGATAGGAATAGTCTCGTATGGTGTGTATATGCCTACATATAGGGTAAAGGTAGAGGAGGTAGCGAAACAATGGGGTGAAAATCCTGCGAATATAAAATCGGGGCTACTCGTGGAAGAGAAATCCTTCCGCGACATCGCAGTAGAAGCAGGTTTAAAGGCGATAGAGAACGCAGGGATAAGTGGGGAGGTGCTAGAAGCGCTTTATGGCGGGAACATGTCATGATAATCGGCATCACAGGAACTCCGGGCACTGGAAAGACGAGCGTGTGCAAAGCACTTGGACTCGAATTTATGGATTTGAATAAAGTAGTAGAGGAGAAGGGCTTCTATACGGGTGTAGATAATGAAAGAGGATGTCTTATCGCAAACCTGGATAAAATAGAAGAATACGTGAGGTATGAAGAAAAAAGGATGATGGTAGTCGAGAGCCACTTAGCTCATTTCCTGAAGCCTGATGTAGCGGTCGTGTTGCGAGCAAATCCTTTCTTACTTGCCGATAGGCTAAAGCAAAAGGGCTTTTCTGCGCAAAAAATAAAGGAGAACGTGGAAGCGGAAACGCTGGATGTTATATTAGCGGAGGCGGTAGAGATATGCGAAATTGTATATGAAGTGGATACAAGTGGAAAGAGCATAGAAGAAGTGGCTTCTACAGTGCGAGAGATTATAGACGTAGAGATAGTAGGTGAAAAAGGGGGTAAGAAGGTAGAAGAGACAAGGGATAAGTATAAGCCGGGGACAGCGGACTGGACTTGCTTCGTAGAGAAAGTTTGCCTTACGGCAACAATGAAAAATGAAAAACGAAAAATGCAAAAGAAACTATTGTTTTTTCTTTTAGCACAGGTTTTCTTTTTTGTAAAAAAGAAAAAGTGTTAAAATGGCTCTTGATTCTCTGTTGCGTGCCTTTGTAGATAATAGTAGGTTTGCGAGAACGATTGCGAGATTTTTCGCTGCCATGGGTATCTCGCCGAATTTCCTGTCCCTTCTCTCGTTCTTCTTCGCGGCACTCGCCGGTTTATTTTTCTTCCTCTCCGGCAATAACCTTATTTTGCTACTCGCTGGCGTTTTCGTATGCTTGAATGGTTTTTTGGATGGTTTAGATGGCGTTTTAGCACGTGAAATCGGGAACGCAAGCAAAAAGGGTGATTTCCTCGACCATGTGCTCGACCGATATTCCGACATGTTCATTATCGGGGGCATTGTCTTTGGCGGATATGCAGGCTGGGAAATCGGCGTAATAGCGATTATTGGCGTTTTGCTCTCCTCATACATGGGCACACAGGCGCAGGCAGTGGGACTGAACAGGGTGTATGGCGGTTTGCTTGGCAGGGCAGACCGCCTTTTGATAGTGATAGCTGCAACTTTTCTCACTCTTCTCTATCCATATCCGGTTCCAGCATCAGGAATGTTAAGCTTCTCTTTCCTCGGCTGGGCACTGCTAATTTTCGCACTTCTCTGCAATGTCACTGCGTTACAGAGGTTCTTTTACGCCTGGAGAAGAATTTGACTTCGTAAATGAAAAATGCAAAGTGCAAAAGGTAAAATTTTGCATTAAGCTACGACTTCTTCACCTTCAGTATCCTCAAGGCAAGCAAAGCCGCATTTTCTCCATTGTCTATGCCCACCACACCTACCGGAACACCAGAAGGCATTTGAACCATAGAAAGCAGAGCATCCATGCCTAACAGCTTACCACTCACGGGAACACCAATAACAGGTTTTTCGGTTTTTGATGCGATTACCCCGGGCAAAGCTGCCGATAGCCCTGCAATCGCTATTATCACCCCCACGGATTCATCGCTTTCCTTCAGATACCTGTCCAGCTCATCGGGATTCCTGTGCGCTGAGATTACCTTTACTTCATAAGGAATATTATGCGCCTCCAATACCCTTATCGCTTTATCCGCCACCGCTCTATCGCTCTCCGAGCCCAATATTATCGCTACTTTGTTCATTTCTCAATTTGCATTTTGCACTTTGCTTTAGCTCTTCGTTCTCTCCTCCATCACACAGGTGAACTCTTCCGTGTCCCTTATTCTTTTCAACTCCTCCTTCGCTATCAAAACAGTATTATCTACTTGCACACGTTTGATATTCCCATTCACCACGAACACCGATTTCGTTCTCGTAACCTGCGATAAGCTGCTCACTATTCTCGCCCTTTTTATCATTCGCTCTGTATATTTACTTATCCCGGTGAGAATTTTCACACTCTCGCTTCTTTCTTTTGACTGCGGTTGCAAAAATGAGACTGCGCTAAAAGGGGCATACGCAGTTGTAAATATCTCAAATCCTATCTCTTCCATCATACTTAAAATATACTTCTCCAGGCTCGAAGCCGCTTCTTCCACTCCACCTCTTAACGGTGGTTCTTCAAATTCGTCATTTAAAAACTCTAACGGCTCTATTAGCATCTCATCTAAAATTTCCTCGAGCTTAAGTGCTATGTCTATTGTAGTGCTCATTCCTCCTTCCTCGTACTTGCTAACACTCCTCCTTGAAACACCTAATTCCGCGGCAATATCCCCTAAGGAGCATTCCTTCTTTTCCCTCGCCTTCTTCATCGCTTCTCCGTCTATATTAACGTACAAGCCACCAGTGGCAGAATAAACGCATGGTTGCGCGTCCTCAACGAAATAATCGTATAGTGTATGCGTGTTTATGGCAGGAATGCCGTATCTATGATATATAACGTCGTCTTCTAAGAAGAAATCGCCTTTTCTCTCTCCTACGACGATAGGCGAAGCAAGTAAGCAAAATGCGGCACGTTTTATACTTCTCGCTACTTCCTCGCTAATTCCGTCTATGTTATGCAATATCTTCGCCAACAATGTTATTTCACTTCTCCTCGCCGCTAAATCAAAACTTCTCGCTTCGCATCTACTCGATACGATAAATCCCGCTTCTTTCAATATTTCCGTTGCCCGAGAAATCAAAACTTCCTTCATCTGTCTCTGTGTCTAATAGATATAATATAAATACTTTACTTGCATTTTACATTTTGCTTTTTCCCGATATTTCCCTTGCACGCTTTGTTGCTTCGATTACCGCTTCCATCATCGCCGCCTTTACACCTCTCGCTTCCATTGCATATATCCCCCTTATTGTCGTCCCCCCCGGAGAAGCGGTCATTTGTTTTATCGAGGATGGTTTATCTCCCGCAAGAATTATTTTCGCAGCTCCAAGTGCAGTCCGGGCAGAAATCGCCAGTGATAAATCATGCGGTAATCCCTCATACACACCTCCGTCTGCCATTGCAGCTATTACCATAGCAAAGAAAGCGATACCACTGCCACTTAACCCCGTAATAACGTCCATATCACGCTCCTTCACGACGTAAACAGCGCCAATAGCACTTAAAATCTCCTCTGCTATTTCTTCATCCTCTTCTCCCGCATATTCGCCCTTACATATCGCAGTTACTGATTCGCCTACACGTGCCCCTATATTCGGCATCACACGAATCACCTTCCGCCCTTCACCGAGATCTCTCTCTATCGCACTCGTTGGCACGCCGGCAGCCACCGATATTAATATTCCCCCTTCGTTCATAAAGGGTGCAATCGCTTCTACTACCCCTCGCACATCGTTCGGCTTAACCGCCAGAATTATCACTTCCGAGTTCTTCGCCACCTCTTCGTTACTCGCGCATATTTCAATTCCCGAATCGCTTTCAAAAACTCGGAGTTGCTCCTTTTTTTCGTCACTTATAAAAATCTTCCTGTCTTCTCTGCCCTTCTCCATATCAGCAGCCCGTAGTCCATGAAGAATGGACGTCCCTATGTTACCCACGCCGATAATTCCTATTTTCTTCCTCCTTACCTCTCCCGCTTTCATTCCTTCAAGGGGTTTATAAGCACAACATTATTACCCCGAAGTATTACAGAACCAAGCAATCTCTTTCTTTCACCGTTCAGTATCTCGTTCGCTCCACTCAGATGTAAATTCAAATAGTCGTCTGCCGATGCCAGCACGCCCTCCAGTACGAACTTCTCACCTTTCATCTCCACGTGTATCCTTCTTCCCACCAGACTTTGCACTCTTTTGTTTGGAAACATATTCTTCCCCTCTTATCTTTTTATTCTAATCCTTTATTAAAAGATATGCCCCATGACCTGATCGTTGAAGGTAGAGTTGTAAATCCAGAAGGGATATACGACGCTCAGATAGGCATTCAGGGTGGATACATTACAGAAATAAAAAAGCAAGGTTTAAAAGGCGAGCGAAAAATAGAAGTTCGAGGATGTTTTGTTTTTCCCGGGTTTATTGATATACATGCGCATTTGAGGGAAGATAGCAGTCATAAATGGGACTATAAGGAAGATTTCAAGTCCGGCACGGCGGCTGCACTTCACGGCGGTATAACTACCGTTGTTGACATGCCAAACACGCCTCTGCCCGGCATAAATTCAGAACGAATAAGAAAAAAGAAGGAACTCGCACGCTCAAAATCGAAAGGATTAATTGACATCTTTTTCTGCGGCGGTGTGACGGAATCCAACATGAATGCGATTGCAGAGATGCAAAAAGAAGTCGTAGCTTATAAAATATACCTCGCCGAGACCGGTGGATTGTATATAGAAGCGGAAACATTACCAAAAGCGATTAAGGCGGTAGAAGCGACTTCCAAACCAGCGGTAGTTCATTGCGAAGACCAGCGAGTTATAGAAAGGAGGGAAGAAGAGTTAAAAGTAAAGTGTGAAGAATGGAGTCGTAAGGAAATCCATTCCGAGCTGAGACCTGAGGAAGCGGAACTATCTGCGGTTAAGAAAGTTTTAGCCGCGGCTTCTGCTTCGGCAGACACTAAAATCAATATAGCCCATGTTTCCGTTTACGAGACATTGCGTATTATAAGGCGATACAAAAAAGTTCACTGTGAAGTCACACCACATCATTTGTTTTTCAGTAAAGACGATGTACTGGCTAAAAAGGCGTTTTTAAAGACAAATCCACCGTTGAGAACAGAAGAGAATAGGCGGCGGTTGCTGGAAGCATTTAAAGAGGGCGAAATAGATTTTTTGGTGACTGACCACGCACCGCATACGAGGGAAGAAAAGGCAAGTGATATTTTAGAAGCGCCTGCCGGTGTTCCTAATTTAGACACTTATGGTAATTTCGTCGCATGGTTGATTGTCTGTTGTGGTGTCCATCCGGAGCTTATATCGAGGGTATGTTCGTATAATCCGGCGCTGTTTTTGGGATTGAACGATAGAGGTCGTATAGAAGTAGGAAAAAGGGCAAATTTGACGATTTTAGATCTGGATGTGGCAAATCAAAAACAAGTGAAAATCAGCAGTGAACACTTATATACAAAATGCGCGTGGTCGCCATTTGAGGGCTATGAATTTCCCGGTACGGTGAGGCATACTATATTTAATGGTGTAGTAGTGAGTGAAGATGACGAATTAATTGGTGATTTGGATTTATGAAGTGCTCTCCGAATTCATCTTCTCACTAATCCTTGAAATCGCTTCTTCAAGTGCCACCCTTTTCGTTATCCTCTCAAGTTTTATTGAAAGGAATAAATCAATTGCATCCTTACATATCCTCTCTACCCTTGTATCTTCCATTTCTAACCCATCCCAAGAGCACCATCTATATACTGGGCGAAGAAGCCCAATGTCAGGATAAGTAAGAACTTATACATTGACCACTCTCCGACTTGCTAATAGCTTCGTGCTTTCAAATTCCTTTACTTCTCTTTCAATTTCATCTAACGGTAATTGAACCGAAGAACAGGGATTTAGCTCCATCCTCTCCTCTATTTCATACATTTTATAATCCTCCCTCAATCTTTTGTAGCCTCCACCTGTGATATTCAACAAAATCTTATCCTCTTTTTTAACGAAGCCTTCATCAACGGCTTTAATCAATGATGCACATGCTACTGATGCCGCAGGGTCCAAATCAATCCCTTCTTCGCTTTCGAATAACTTTTCCGCTATCTTACACTCTTCGTTGGTTATCCCGTATATCCTTCCGTTTGAACTCCCAAGCATATCATATACGCCTCCTTTGACGGAATAAGGCGGATTCCTTGTGGAAAGCACGTCTGCATACATCTTCTCTATTGCCTCTCCGGTATTACTCATGTCTTTATCTGCGATTATCTCCGCTCTGCCATCCTGCCATGCACTGAACATTGGAGCAAAAGGAAGATTCTGCGAAATAACAATCCCTGGCATCTCTTGCCCGAATCTGCCATCTTCAATTAGCCGGATAAATGCTTCCCATGCGGCAATCGCACCCGTGCCACTGCCAACTGCTTGAAAATAATAATTAGGCAGAACCTTCATAAAAAATGCCGCTTCAAGCTCCACCACGCCCATTCCATCCCTTCTCGCCACATTTCTTGCTCCTCCTTCTTCTATTAACGCATCTATCTTCACTATCTCCTTGCTTATCGCAATCGCATCTGAATAATCGCCATCCACGGAGATTAAGAAAATGCAGTCGTGGTTTTCCGTAGTTGTCCACATCCGGTGGATACTACTTTTTGGCACAATTGCTACTACCGGCATCCCTGTCATGGAGGCAACGTCTGCGAATGCTCTTGACGTATTCCCGGCAGAAGCCACCACCAGAATCTTCCTGTCTGCTCCCTCTTTTGCTCGCTGAAGAGTGGGTGGCGCTTCTAACTCCTTGAACGTGCAGGTCTCCATGAACACGCTTTTCTCCGGCCAGTAACCACTGAAACTGATATACAAATTTTTTAACCCTAATTCCTTTCCAAAATCCGCGCTTTTGTATGTAATCGGGCATGCGTTTATAGACAAAGCTTCTTCTACTGGCAGCCAATCTATATAATCGAACATCCCTTTTCCAGAAAGTCTCCTTATCCTCTTTCTTTTATACACCGTTCTTAACAACGAATCATGACCCTCCGGGCATGTATTCGTGTATCTGTCCGTAATTGTCTTCCCGCATTCTAAACATCTCAACTGATATTTTGCATTTTGCATTTTACATTGCGCTTTAAGCGTTATAGCCTGCTTGCGGGCTCGGAAAGCGAGAAATCACCATTTAAAATCTTTATCTTCAGCATCTCCGCCAGCTTTACTGCCCTTTTTCTATCCGACTGCCGCAGAGTTACCGGAATTTCTCTTCCTGAAAGAGTAACAACGCCGAGATTACAGTAAAAAGCACCTCCTTCACAGAAACGGACACATGCGCCGCAGTTGCAGCATAAATCATCGTTCACTTCCTTAGCCAGAACGTCGAATGCGTCCGTAGGGCAAATGCTTGCAACCTGACACTCTTCGCATTCGCTGCATTTCTGATCCTCAAACCTCACGGAAAGGTCGCTGCTACGCCAGACATCAGCATAAGTTATTTCACCCACGGGCAGCCTGTTATTAACGTCCAGGACACCCAGCTTTATCTCTTCATCCAGTCTCTTTGCATTTTCCAATACCCGATCGTTCAATATAGGAATAGGCACTGCCCACGAATTCCATACCTCAGGTCCGGCAGAAGTGCGAAATCCGCCTAAATACTCTGGAAGCATCCCGTGCATATCTGCAATCCCCATCAAATTCGGCTTTTTCGCCGAACTTCGTGTTCCTTCACCGATAACAAAACCCTCTGCACCATTCATCAAGATTTTCGTGCCCACGCCGATTGTATCCATACCCGGGTCCTTTTCCAATGGGTTCAACTCACCACAGCCAGAGAAAGTCAGTTCCTTAAAAGGTCCTTCAAACTCGCTCACTGAAAATATCGAAGCAACCTTGTTCTCACGTGAATTTACAAATGCATAGTAGTTCTTAAACGCATTTCTCGTGCCACAGAGTCTCGCAAAAGGAATTTCCTCAAGATCCGTTAGTGTTTCTATCCTTCGACCTTCAACTGTTTCTACCACGACTTCTATCTCTTCTCCCGCAACCAGCTCCCTGAAAAGATGCCCACCTCCATATCTTTCGTCCCTGCGTGCTGTGCCATACACGATGGCGTCAATGATACCAAGCCGTTCGTTAGGGCAAGGACCTGCGAATGCCGGCACACCATTCAAGAACACCTTCGATGCACGTTCAAACTCTTCTCGCTCGGCGACTTTAAAAGAAAGAACTGCAAACGTCCCGCTCTTCAGGCCACAGGTAGCAGAAGTAACTACATCCACGTCTTCAAATCCCACCTTCTCTCCACTTCGCACACTATTACAAAGTTCGTCAGCAGTCATCACCACTGCCTCGCCTCTTTCTACTTTTTCCTTTATCTCGGCTAACGTCCTTCTTTTCTCCATTTCATAGAATACCAACCTCTTCTAAGATAGGCTCGATAGGAACGGAATGGGTTTGTATCCCCACTACATTATATGCATCCACACCCATTGCCAATGCGATAAGCTGGGCATAGTTTACAATTGGCAAACCTATTTCCACGCCGCTTTCTCTTTCAATGAGTTCTTGATTTCTATCTAATGTTATCTGACACCCCGGACAAGCCACGACAACAATATCTGCTCCTGCTTCTTTCGCCGATAGAAGTTTTCTTTGGGCAATTTCCCTCGTAAGGTGCCTTCGTTCTTGTTCTATTGTATGACCAAAGCCCATCCCACAGCATGAACTCTTTTCCGCGTAATCAACAGGCTCTGCTCCGGTTAGCGAAGCAAGTTCATCCAATAAATTTGGCACTGCTGATTTTCTGAATATCTTTGTATAATGGCAGCCATTGTGCGTAGCGACTCTTAGACAGTCAAGTCTATGCTTTATTTTATCTTTTATCTTATCTCTTTGAGCCCATAGTATTTCTGAGACGTGGGCTATATTGACCTCACCTTTGAATTTCATGTTCACTCTGCTCAATACTTCTTCATTTACCTGCCTCCCTATCCCACTCTTCAAAATCCCTGCTGATTCTGTAAGCACACCATAACAAGTTTGACAGACTGCCGCTATATTTGGATGTCCCGTCTCTGCGGCTAAAGCGAAATTCCTTGCATTTACAGCAAGCATTGTGGAAAGCGATATTTTATCACCATAATAAGCAAAGCCGGTACACGTTGAGTGTCTGGGATCGTCTATATAGTCTATGTTTAGTTTGTCAAATATATATTTTATACTTGTAGTAATTCCAGGATAGTGTGCATCAGCTTGACAACTGTGGAACAAATAGATTTTATTCTTCGGAATCCTTTTCTTTACTTCTTCGATTTCCCCTTCTTTTTTAAATTTTTTATTCTCTGTTCTACCTACAATTTCCCTTATCTCATCAAGAGAATTTTTGGGTATTTCTCGATAAAGACCTTCAAGTCCAAGCTCCGATCGGATATTTTTCATATTATTGTGTATCTGCTCCCATGAAGACCCCCATTCTGGAAACTTATCTGGAGAATGAGTATCAACGGTTACACATAAACCGTTCCCGTAAAGTGATTTGTAGTGCAGTTCTTCTTCACATCTTTCACAATTTATGTTTAACCCCCCGTTCTCTTTTAAAACCTTAACTATGTCAGCTACACAATTTTCTTTTCTGCAAGCGTATTTACAGGCATAGCAAGAAAAGCACTTTTCTAAGGGATAATCCTCTATATCCCATCCTGTGATAAGACACTCTACTAATCTTCTCGGATTGTATTTCTTATCCATTGAAGCAGCAGGGCAAATGGAAGTGCACGCACCACATTGAATGCAAGAATAAAAATTAGAGACACGAGGGTCTGTAAGTAGCCAATCTATCCTGGATTTCTTCATGTCTTCTTCCCACAGCCCTTTTTCCGTAACGGTAATTTCCGCAATTTGGTCTTTTCCTGGCGGGTAATCCATGAGAACCTGTGTTATCCCTATTCCTTGTGATTTTATCTTTCCCTCCATTTTATCATCCTCAAAATTCTATACAGATCCAGCATTTTTTTATACATAACTGTTCTCCATCGTAAGCCACTATTTAAATTTTACTATTTTGTGCAGTAAATTATCTAACTGTATAATAATAACACAAAAAGATATAAATAAGAAAAGTCTCTTTATACTATAAGATATGAGCATCGCTGACTACATAGTGACTGAAATCTTCGGGCATGATAAAGAACTCCCCCTCGTATTAACGAAGACAATCAAACAGAAACTCGGCATTACCATAGGAGAATTCAGTGAAAAATCGGGGATTCCTGCGAGCACGCTTTACAAAATCCTCTCCGGCGAGAGAGACCCGAACTTGCGCACCTTCAGAAGGATAATAAACACAATAAGGGATATAGAAGGTGAATGTGCGAAAAATAAGAAGAAATTCATCGCTGTTATTGGCGTAAGAGGCGTTTTAGACGGGATAGAAAAAAAGACGATAAGCATTGGACCGGAGACCATTGACATCCATGAATATGCGGTCACTACCATAGAAGAAGCGATGATAGCAGCCATCCAATCGGAAAAAGAAGGTGCATCCGCACTTGTGTGCGCACCCATTGTCAGTTCCACGGTTGAAAAGGTAGTTAATATACCCGTATCTACGATAAGACCAAAATCAAGCATAATCAGGGCTATTGAATTGGTGGCGAAGAAAATAAGTTAAAAATAACGTGACTTACTATCTATTCTATTATTATATAGAACATGGTCTTAGCAGGTAAATTATTCCGGGTTGAGGAGGATATTGACTTGCATACGATAGCCGCCAAGCTGAAAGGGTTTAAATCCGAAGAGAACTTGAAAGATGAGGATATAACTCTGATTACGGAGATAAAAGACCTGCGCTTAATCGGAGATTCTTTGCATGGAACCTTCGTTCAGGATCAACTTCTGGATGTCTATCATCATGGTGAGCGTGTGCATATACCGACCACTTCCGAAGCTCCTTTTTTCTTCGTTGAGCAAGCGCAAAAGCAAAAACAGGAGCAAAAAGGTAGGATTGTTCTAACCATTATGGAGAAGAAAGCGAGGGCAAATAATATCGCTAATCAGTTGAGCAAAATACTTTTCATAACAACCGGGAAGATAGTAGAAGTGAGGATTGAGCCAGCACGCTTTGAACGTTTTCACGAGGATAACTTCGAGGATACAAAAGTAATTTTCTTCGACGATGTAAACCTGCCGAATATCAAAAAATTGTCTTTATATGGCTCTGCTTTGGGTGATACGTCCACGTATATAGACTACTTGAAGCACGGGAAGATATGGTATATCGTATTAAAATCTAAACGACACGGCTCGGTGGTAGGCGTAACAAGAAATGGTGTTGTAACCATTTTCAGCAAGGCTACAAAGGACGAGTTCATAAATTATGTGAAGGAGGAGATTATTGGTTTGATTTAATTAACTAAACCCACATAGTGAAATTATCAGGACACTTTTAAGGACGGAAAAGCGAGGATTAGAAACGGAAAGATGAAGAGAATCGAGTTTCATAACAGAGAAGAAGAGATAAAAGAGATACAGGACATATTGAGCGTGGAGCCCATATTGATTACTTTTGTTTACGGTCCTATAAACAGCGGGAAAACAGAACTGATTGACCATCTTGCGAAACAATTGCCGAAAGATTATGTCGTTTTTTATATCAATTTCCGAGGAAAGTACATCTCCGATTACAGCGACTTCATCAGGGTTCTGTTCAAGGTGGAGCGAGAGAAGGATTACAAGGAAATTTTAAAAACTATTTCGGAACCACCAGAGGAAGCACTGAGGTTTAAAGGCATTCCCGTCACTAAAAGTATGATAGATGCGGTATTCAAAAAATCTTACGAGGATGTATTTGAATTTCTCGAGGGCTACTTTACAAAACTATCAGAAAGCAGGATACCAGTGCTTATTGTTGACGAGCTGCAGGTGATTAAGGACATAAAGATAGATGAGTTGTGGATATATAAACTCTTCAACTTCTTCGTAAGGCTGACAAAAGAATTGCGTATTTGTCATGTCTTCGCAATCACTTCCGATTTCCTTTTCATGGAAAAAGTTCACAGTGATGCGATGCTTCACGGAAGATGCAGATACTTGCTCGTTAATGACTTCAGTCAGGAAGTAACCATGAATTTTCTGGAAAAGCACGGCTTTAATAAGGAGGAGAAGGAGATTGCGTGGCACTACTGTGGCGGTAAGCCCCTATGCCTGGTCGAACTTGTAAATAGTGAAAGCAGGGAAGGAAAAGCTGAAGAGATGTTCAAGATAAGAAAGGGACAAATAGAAGAGATAGTGTATTCGTTGAAAGATAAAAACAAAAAAATGTTTGCCGCAGTTTTGGGTGTCCTATCAGAATTTGAAGACAAGGATAAAACCGGATATAAATATTTAAGGGAAGAAACCAGGCTTCTGGTGGAAAAAAATATCCTTTTCGCAGACCCCGTGAATAAGGAGTTGAGAGCACAGTCAATGCTGGATTTGCTTGCTATAAGGGATGCGATTTCCAAACAGAAGAGTCGCTTATTCCTTTTGAGAATAAGGAGACGAATTCGCAGTGGACATGTTCTGTGAGAGAATTACGAGAAGATGAAGTAATATCTTTTGGGTCAAAGGGAATGGAGTTAAAAGAAAGCCCGGAATTTGAAAAACGAATAGGTATATGGTTTTACTTTACGAGAACAGAAGGAATAGGTGGAGTTATAAAAACAATACCCGCTGACTTCTTTGTTCGTGAAATTACGAATAGAAAGGAAAGCGAAGAAGGAAAATACCTGATTGCCGAATTGAAGAAGGAAAACTGGGACACACACGGCGTGATAAGAGAGATTTCTCGTAGGCTGCGAGTTAGCAGGAATAGGATTGGGTTCGCAGGCACGAAAGACAAATCCGCCGTGACAACGCAGAAGATAAGTATATGGGATACCGATGAAAAAGAGCTGGAACGAGTAAAAATCGCTGATGTCTCGTTAAAAATAATCGGGAGGTCGAATAAAGCCGTTTCCTTAGGCGACCTTTATGGAAACGAGTTTGAGATTGTTATTCGTGGTATAGAAGGTGGAAAAGAAGCGATAAAAGATAAAATCGATGCGATAACAACCGAAATAGAAAATGCCGGCGGGATACCTAATTTCTTCGGTAGTCAGCGTTTTGGCATTAGCCGTCCGATAACGCACGTAGTAGGAAAACACCTGATACAGGGTGAACTAAGAGAAGCGGTTATGTCTTACATATCCGATATTTTCCCGGGGGAAAGCGAAGAGGCGAAACAAGCGAGGATGTTATGCAAGGCGGGTGAACTGAAAGAAAGCTTGAAAATAATGCCTTTGCGATACGAAAGAGCAATGTTGAATGAGCTTGTAAAAAGTGATAATGAAGCAAATTTCCTTTCTGCTTTTTCCGTCCTTCCAAAGAACTTACAAAAACTTTTCGTTCATGCGTATCAAGCTTATCTCTTCAATCTCGTCTTAAGCCATCGTATGAAACGAAACTTGCCTTTTAATGAAGCGTTGGCAGGCGATGTGGTCTGTTTTCACAATGAATTTGGATTCGCAGACGCTGACAAGGTGGAGAGAGTCACAGAAGATAAAATGGCGGGGATGAACAGGTTAATAAAGAGGGGCAGGGCTTTTGTCACCGCTTCTATCTCTGGATATGAAACTGAATTTGCAGATGGTGTGGAAGGGGAGATAGAGCGGAAGGTTCTGGAAGAAGAAGCCATCGAATTAACCGATTTTCATATCGAAAAGATTCCGGAAATAAGCTCTAAAGGGATAAGAAGACCGGTGTTGGTGCCGGTGAAGTTAAGTAAAGAAGAAATCAGCGATGATGAGCTTAATCCCGGACTATTCAAAGTAACGTTACATTTCTTCCTGCCAAAAGGCTCTTATGCTACTGTTCTGTTAAGAGAATATATGAAAAAATAAAATAGTTGTTTCTTTGGTAAAGCTTTCTTTTTTAAGGAAAGGTTTGTTTTGAATTTTGAAATTAGGATTTGGGATTTGTTTTCGTGGGCTCTGCCCACGTCCCCGCAAGCCCTGAAAGGGCTTAATTTGATGCTTATGATTTGGAATTTTTCAAGAAACCTTCTTCGCCCCCTTCAATTCTTTCTTACTCAAGAACATGTTCTCGCCAGTGTTTATATCCCTGCCTTCTATTCCTTTTCCTTCTATCACGTGCTCCACGGAAATCACTTTATCATCTACTTCCACGATGTCACCTTCCTTAAATCCCGGAAGTCTAACCGAAAACGACACCCTGTATATATTCCTGCCGTCTTTACGTCCATACAATTTCTGACTTTCCGAAAACGCCCCACCTAATTTCTTCACTATCGCTCTCGAAATCCTCCGTCCACATTCCATGCTGCTGACATAAATGTCCAGCCCCTCCTTCAACATCATCTCTTTAGATACGAAATCCGATTCTCCTAAGGACGAATACGCAATTTTTTCCGCCATAACAAGTTCGTCATCCGTTGGAATTCTACCCTCTGCCCTTATTTGCACTATACCCGCGTAATATCCACCCGCTATCCTGCTGCACCGTTCACACATCTCTCGTTTCAGAATAACCGCTATCTCGCCTCTTTCTGCTATCTCCACCCCCTTTACTTCTGCTTTTGCAACCAGAAACACGCTTGCTCTGCGCTCACCTTCTTTCCTTAAACCCTTTATCTCGACTTCACAGCCGTATCCATACTTCTTTCTTATTTCTCTCTTCACGGAATCCTCAACCACTTCTTCTATGCTCGTTCTCTCATTACCCTTAAAATAGCCTCCGCAATTCTTGCATACACTCAGACTTAGCTCTAATTTATCCGCTTCGATTAACAATATTCCTTGCTTGAAACAGTCCTTACATAAAGAATCGAAAAGTTCATCTGTTTTTTTACCACATCGCGGGCAGAATTTAGCCCATTTCTCTCTCCCTTTTCTTTCCTCTTTCATTGTTACTGCCATGAAAAATATGTTTAATATGATATTACCCAATTAAGTGTAATGTCCATTAATTAATAGTCCACGGTTAATTATGTTATCAAACATATCGAAAACAAACGTTACCCTTTACAAAAGAACCTTTCTCCTTCCTTCTTTATACCTTCAAAAAGGTAGTCTTTTTAGCATGGTGTTTTCGCACCCCTTCCTTCGTATAATCCTTATCACCGTGATTTTCTTTCTACAAACCTCATTACATCCTTAGCGTAAGCTATACGCCAGGGTTTCACGTTTTTAACTTCTTTTATAATTCTATCATGCTCATCATAGAAGATAACATCAATGGGGAAACACATAAAAAAAGTGTGAACCACAATGGTAGATGGTTTTTTAAATCGAAATTCCATCTGACCCTTAAAATCCTTCCGAAACATTAAGCCAATGGTGCGCTTTATTACGCCATCTGCATATTCGGTTTTCATATTTATTCCTATCCTAAAAAATAAAAGGTATAAATAAAAGGCTCTCCCCTCCGCTATCTCCAAATATGATAAATCACCACATTGTATGTTCTCAGATAAACTTTCTAAAATCACCCGCTCATCAGTTACCGCACCTAAATTGATAATCCAACCATTTCTTTCCTAATAATTGTATCGCTCATAAGCTCACCCCCGTCATCCTCATCATCCTCCTCTCGCTCCACTCCCTCATGTGCTTTAACTCTTGTAAAAGAACGGTGTTCATTTTTGCTGACTTTTTTAGTCTCTTTCCAATTTCCTCTACCTCATCCAGCCAAAATTCGTTCTCGTTTATCATCGCTTTTTACCCCCAAAAATGACAGGGTCAAGTAAGTTGAGAATGTAACATGGTATGGAAAATACAAACATTCTATTTGGGTAGTAACCCCCACTCCCGCCCCTGTTACAGCTATCTATAATATTATACATACCATAATCTATTAAAAAGACGCAATATATAAGCTTTTCGGTTTTTTACGCCGATATTAATCCTACAACCCTTCATAAAGGCGCTATAAACGGCTCGTTAGTGCAGTAAAAATAATAATATAAAAAACTTCTGATATTAGAAAATAAATTCACATCATTTGCAATTTTACTTCAGCCCCCCCTCCTCCCTCCCCCCTCTCATACCGCTCTGTTATAAAAGCCCTTTTCGCTTTATACTTCACTTTCGCCTCGTCGTACCCATACTTATCCACGAGCTTCTCCAATAATCGCTTTTTACTGCCACCTTTCAGTTGTAACTCCTCTATTACCGCGTTAACTATTCTCTCCTTTTCCTTATCCCCCGCAATCTCTTTTTCTTCGCTCATTCAGCCCTTCTCGCTTCTACCCTCGTTAGCAAGCCCTGTAATGGCTTAATTGACAGTTTCGCCTCAGACAAAACCAAATTCGGTGGCAAATCCGAAATCTTAAATCCCATTCTTTCTTTCCCCTCTCCCTGCACAATCTCCACTACATCACCTCTAAACAGTCCGAGCTCTCTCATCGCTACCGGACTTATCTCCACAAAATTCTTAGCACGAATACCATTCCAGAAGAAAGGATTGGTCTTATACCAGAGGAAATACTCTTCTTCCGCTCCCCCTCCTTCTTCCTTCTCTATTTTCGGTTCTACTACTTCAAACTTCCTTTCCTCTCGTTTTACCGCAATCTCAAACTCACTTATTTCTGAATCTCCCAGCCCTAACCTTTTCTTTGCCTCTTCATGAACTTCCTCATACTTCCTCCCTTTTCCTATGCTCTCCATTATCCCCAACCCTTTTTCCGATTCACCACCAATTTCCAATACTCTACCTTCTACGTTGACCACCGTCCCTTTTTTCATAAAAAACGGCTCTGAACAAATCGTTATACCGGCAGTGTCGGACAAATGAGTTCTGAATGCATTTTGCTCTATCAGCAAGTCCAGTTTTGGAATTGTCTCAGCGACCTCTTCACCTCCGAGCATTGCTCCTGCAATGTCTGTTTCGAGCAAATAAAGCGCTTTTATTTCTCCTCTTTCCACACCCTCAAGTATCTCAAACAAATCCTTTCTGCCACCGTCACGTCCAAGCAAAAAAGCACCTGTGGAATTCAAAAACGGCTTCAAAAGAAAGAGTCTTGACGAAGTAGATGCATTTAGCCATAACATCAACGACAAAAATTGCGGATTCGTATAGGGTGTTAACTCGCCAATAATCAACGAATCTTCAAATAGCTCTTTCTTTTCCTTTATTCTCTCGACCTCCGTAGGCTTCACCAAAACTGTCTCATCTGCTATCCCTCTCTCGTTCTTCGCAAAAGACACCTCTATTACTTTTGCTCCGTTCTTCTTTGCCTTTAATATCCTCCTCGCAAGCAGCGGATAATGCACGAAAGGGTCGAGGAAAAAAAGTATTATCTTAGATGCTCCCTCCACTTCGCTAAATGGCAACCCGTTCTCGATAATATATGCTGCTTCTTCTGGAACCACACTGAAGAACCTTTCGAACCCAAAGGATACGTTCTCACAGCCAAACTCAGCCGCTAAAGAAACAAAAGACACTATTTCCTCATTGGTTATCGTGCCCGGCAGTGCTATAAAAGCGAGTTCATCAGGTTTCATGCCCTTAAGACTTTCCTTTGCCGCTTTTATCGCCTCTTCCTGCTTCACTTCTTTACCATCCACGGAATTAATCATCGCTTCTCGTTCGTAATACGTATGCAAATCAGTCCCGAACCTGCATAGTTTACCTTCGTTCATCGGCGACGTCGTCCGGTGCAATACTTTCCTCTTCCCCCCTTCCTCAGACTCAAGCAAATACAAACCGCAACCTATACTGCATCCAGGGCAAATAGACGAATTCGTTTTCATTTCCTCCCTATTCCTATTCTGCCTCGGCACTCCATCCCAATTCCGTCTCGTATAACGGCGGTTTTTTCGTGACGTCCATCCCCGGTGTGTATCCCAGGTGACGTTGCATCCGCTCTGAGAATCGCCGCTGTATTAGTGTTAGTGGTATGTCCACGGGGCAAACGTCCTCACATTGACCACAATGTATGCAAGAATCCATCAGATGAAATATCCTGACCAGGTTATACATAGAAATTGCATAAGAATCTCGCTCGTCATACAGCCCTGTGCACTTCGCATCTTCTTCACATGCGCAAACCGGGCATACTTCCTTACATGCACCACAATGAATACAGTTTTTTAACGCACCCACATAAAACTCAAATCTTTCCGAACGTGATAGTGCCTTCAGGGCATCCATCTTCTCCTTCCAACTCGCTGCACGTTTCTGCATCCCTGCATCTATCCTCTGCCTCGTCTCTATTCCTTTTCCCGGTGCCTCCTCTATCGCTACATATCCGCTATCCACTGCATTTTTGAATAAAGTCTCGCCTTTATCCGTGAGCACTTCTACAAACGTCTTCTTCTCGTCATTCGACCCCCAGTTTCCACAGGCTAAATCAGCCATTGTTGGTATTTTCGTAACGCACGATTTGCACGCATCTCTCCTTCCATACCCCTTCTCCTCCAGCTCGTCTATCTTCATCCATTTCTCTTTCTCCTTACCTTCCTCGTCACTCACCAGAAATATCTTTCCTTCTTTTATCTCCTCTCTCACTACTGAATCCGGGTCAAGCCCATAATACGCTGCTATCTCCCGCATTCTCAACGGATGTAACGTTGCACCGCAGTTAAGCCCTACCATATATACATTCTCAAGACTTACCTGTCTCCTCTTCGCCTGCTCTATTATCCCACGTGCGTCACAAGGCTTTGTCGGCAGCCCTATCCTTTTCTTCGCCGCATACTCCACCACGTATTTCGTAAGATTCAAAGGTACGCAGTGCAAAGAGCCGCTACATTCCTTTATCTCTTCCGGGTCGTTCGTCAACACAGGTATGCCTTCATACACGCTCTTTTTCTTAACTACCAGAGCAACGTCAATAAAATCAGTTTCCAATGCGCTTACAAGCGTAGCAGTTACAAATCCGCCATTCGCTCCTTTTTTTCTTATCGCATCATCCTTAGCCCATGCAAGATAATATCTCGGCATTTTCGCTTTTACTTCTTCCACTCTCTTCTCAGAGGACTTGGTCCTATCTTCTTTATCTTTTCCGTTACCTCTCGAACCATTTCTGCAAAAAGCGACCCCTCTGATGCAGAAATCCAGCTCAGCCAAAGCCTCTCCGGCTCTAAGCCAAGCTCGTCCACAAATTCCTTTAAAAACTCATACCTGTTCCTCGTTTTGTAATTCGCATTCACATAATGGCAATCGCCTATGTGGCAGCCTGTGACTAAAACAGCATCTGCACCCTCTAAAAGACCCATCAATACGAAAGCAGGGTCTATTCTCCCTGAACACATTACCCTTATCACGCGTATCGTAGGTGGAACCTGCCTCCTTTCCAACCCCGCAGCATCTGCACCCGCGTAGGAACACCAGTTACAGCAAAACGCCAGTATCTTCGGCTCCCACTCTTCTTCAGCCAATCTTTTTTTCTCCTCTTGGTTTAATTAGATAGATTTTTATTTAAGTAGGACTGAATTATACGTGGAACCTTATAAATTTTGCGAAATTTTTCTTACACAATCATCGTTCCAATTCCTGTATCGGTGAACAACTCAAGTAAAATAGAATGAGGTTCTCGTCCATCTATTATGTGGGCTGTGACACCGCCGGAAGACGCTCTTAAACTCGCCTCTGCCTTTGGTATCATCCCCTCCCCGATGACTTTATTCGCGATGAACTCTTTTATCTCTGCTGCTGTCGCCCGTGATATCAAAGTAGAGGGGTCAGCAGGATTTCGCAGCAACCCTGAAACGTCAGTGAGCAATATCAGCTTCTTTGCCTTTATTGCATACGCTATCTCACCGGCTACCGAATCGGCATTCACGTTAAGGCTGTTTCCTGCGCTATCCACTGCTACTGGCGATATTACGGGAATATATCCCTCCTCAGAGGTTATGTTTATTATTTCAGCGTTTATCTCCTCTATTTCGCCTACCCAGCCGAGGTCAACTTCTCTTTCCTCGCCTGCAATTCCAACCTTTTGCTTCCGCTTCTTCTTTGCTACTATTAACTTGCCATCGTTCCCTGACAATCCAATCCCCTTTCCTCCATGTTTTCCGATAAGCGATACTATACGCTCATTTACGCTGCCTACAAGCACCATTCTTACTATTTCCATCGTTTCGTCGTCCGTTATGCGAAGCCCACCGATAAATTCAGGCTTCTTACCCAGCTTCTCCATTAGCTTCGTTATCTCCGGACCACCTCCGTGCACCACCACAGGGCATATTCCAACGAATCTAAGCAGCACGATGTCTTGCGTGATATTATCCATGATGCTTTCATCTACTAACGCATGCCCGCCTATCTTTATCACCACTTTCGAGCCGTAGAATTCACGAATATACGGCAGCGCCTCTATCAGAACTTCTTCTTTTTTCATTCCTGTTCTAAAACATTTGCAACCTCTTTCGCAAAATATGTGATTATCAAGTCCGCACCTGCTCTTTTTATCGCTGTTAATCCTTCCATCATCACTTCCTCGCGATTTAAATAGCCCTTCTCCGATGCCGCTGTTATCATTGAATACTCGCCACTTACGTTATATGCCGCCAATGGAACGTCAAACCTCGCACGCACCTTAGAAATGATGTCAAGATGAAAAATAGCGGGTTTTACCATCACGATGTCCGCACCTTCTTTTATGTCAAGTTCCACTTCCCTGAGTGCTTCGCGTGCATTAGAATAATCCAGTTGATAACTGCTCCGGTCTCCGAATTTGTATCCGGAATCTGCGGCATCGCGGAAAGGACCGTATAAAGCGGAATTGTATTTCGCCGCATAAGACATAATAGCAATCTCAGAGAAGCCCGCATCGTCGAGTTTCTCCCGTATCGCTTTTACCATCCCATCCATCATTCCGGAAGGCGCTACAATATCCGCACCTGCTTCCGCCTGACTTACTGCTATTTTTCCCAGCACTTCCAGTGTAGGATCGTTGAGCACTTCTCCATTCTCTACAAGCCCGCAATGCCCGTGACTTGTATATTCACAAAGACACAAATCGCTAATAATTACAACGTTCTCCACATCCTTCTTTATCCTTCTAACCGCTCTTTGTATTACTCCTTCTTTATTGAATGCCTCACTTCCCTTTTCATCCTTACTCGCTGGGATTCCGAACAACAGCACCGATTTTATACCCATCGAATGCGCTTCTAAAACCTCTTTTACCGCTCCTTCTATCGAATATCTATACTGTCCCGGCATGGAATTAATCGGTTTTTTATTTTTACCTTCTATGTTCTCGTCAATAAACAACGGGAGAATCAGGTCGTCTGTCGAAAGCCGTGTTTCTCGTATTATCTTTAACTTTCTCAAACGTCTCATCCTAACCGCTGGGAACAT
>JAUVZJ010000047.1 GCA_030602585.1 Candidatus Methanophagales archaeon
GGACGAAATTGAAAAGACTAGTGATTGAATGCATATCATGGGGAATAAAAAACTACTTCTCAAGGTTGATTTTGAAAAAATAGAAGTTCAACGATGTTTTAACTTTCTAAGAAGACATTTGTGGATTATGCCCCAAACCCATATGATAAAAACATTTATATACCTTCAGCCTAAATATAAATAGGAGGAAAAGAGATGGCTGGACTGGTGTTATTTTTTGGAATGGCTGGAGGGGTCGAATGGATAGTAATAGCCATAGTGGCAATTATTTTCTTATTCGGTGCAGCCAAGGTGCCACAACTCGCCAGGTCTTTTGGGCAGGCAATGGGTGAGTTCAAAAAAGCGAGGCGAGAAGCAGACCTGAACTACAAAAAATTTGAGGAATCCGTGGCAGGCAGCGAAGAAGAGATACCAAAGGCGAAGGCAAAAGTGGCAGCGAAGACAAAGGGCGAGGATGTAAACATAAAAGAAGTGGCTGCGTACATGGGCATAGATACCGGGGGTAAGACCGAGGAGGAGCTAAAAGAAGAAGTTCAGGCAAAGTTGGATTCTTCTTCTAAGTCTGACTAAAATTATATCCGGGATAAAGGGGAAAGGGAAGTCTAACAACTTAACTTGCATGCCCCGAGTAAGGGTTAGTTAAAGTATATACGAATATATCAGTTTCATAATTAAGAGTAAATGAGATACGACCTGCACAGCCACTCGAAATACTCATCCGATGGCGTTCTTGAGCCAGCGAAAATTATAAAGATTGCAATAAAAAGAGGCTTAGACGGAATCGCAATTACTGACCACAATACGATAAAAGGAGGATTAAAAGCAAAGAAATACGAAAAAAAAGATTTTAAGGTGATTGTCGGTTCTGAAATCTCGACAGAAAGAGGCGAGATACTCGGTCTTTTCCTCGAAGAAGAGATCAAATCAAAGGACGTTTCAGGTGTTGTCTCGGAGATTGAAGAACAGAATGGCATCATCGTAATACCACATCCTTTCGATGTACTAAGGCGTTCCTCATTTCATCCCGTAGAAGAAGATGCGAAATTCATAGATTGTATAGAGGGCTTTAATTCGAGATGCGTTTTTCAAAAATACAATAAGAAAGCAGTGGAATTTGCAATGAACCACAATTTAACGATTACCGCGGGAAGCGATGCTCATTTCGCACCGGAAATCGGGAACGCTTTTATTTTAGCAGAATCTTCAGGTGAGGAAGAATTGAGAAGAAAAATACAGAAAAAAGAAATTACATTTGAAGGAAAACTGAGCAATCCTTTATATCAAGGCTTGACTAAGGTGCTAAAAACATGGAGAAAAGCAGTAAGGCATAACTGATTATCTGTTCTCAATATTCACGATAAGAAGCAAAGGCAGTAGCGGATTCCCAAACCGTGACTTCTAATCCTTTGATCTGTCCATTCCCCTTAGATACAAGTGCAGGCGCTAATTTCTCATGGATATATCTACAAACATTTTCCACCGTCGGGTTAACTTCTTTAAGTCCCGCTATCTCATTCAGATTATGATAATGAAGCCCGTTTAATATCGCCTTTAATCCGTCTTTAAGCCTGGAAATATCGTAAAGTGTCCCAGATTCATCCAATTCTTCGCCCTCTATGGTAACCTGCACGCGGTATCTATGCCCGTGCAAACGTGTTTCCGGTCCGAACTCACCCTTTAAAAAATGGATAGCCTCGAACTCATCCTCTATTCCTATCTTATACATAGCTAAGGATCACCTGTAACGCTTCTTCCGGGTTTCTATCCAGCATCTCATAAGCCGCTTCGGCTTCTTCAAATGGATATATGCGAGATAGAGCTGTCAATTCATCCAGGTTGAACCTGGGTAAAAGCTTTAGTGCGAGAGCCATCCTTCGCTTGATACTCCATCTCGGTGTCAAGGCGGGGTCAATGAAGGAAACCTGTGAACTCTTTATCCTTATCCTTTTTCTATGAAACTCCGCACCTAAATTAAGCGTTACAGGTTTGGTTCCATACCACGAAACAACTACTACTTGACCTTGAAAAGCCGCCAATTTTATCGCGCTATTCAAAGCGGAAGGCGAACCACTCGCTTCTATTATCACATCTGCACCAATACCATCCGTAAGTTCCATAATCGCCGCTGATAGATTATCACTATCGGGGTCGAAAGAGAAATCCGCACCAAACATAAGGGAAGTATCCCTTCTCTTTTCTATTTTATCCACGGTAAAAATCTTATCCGCTCCTGATTTCCTCATTAATTGCATTATAAATAGCCCGACGGTTCCCTGACCGAAGATAACCACCGACTCACCAAGCCTTAAAGCCGAATCCAGGACCACATTAATCGCCGTCTCCAGACTCGCTATAAAGACGCCGTGCAGAGGTGTGATCTCAACAGGTAGTTTTACCGCTTCTTTCTCCGAAATCACGTATTTTGTTTCATGCGGGTTAAAAGCGAAAATAACATCGCCCTTTTGAAGCGCGGAAACTTTTTCGCCTGTTTCTACAACTTTACCAACGTTAGAATAGCCATATTTCACGGGAAAAGGAAACCGCCCTTTAATTGTCTTTACTGAAGAGTCGAGTTGAAGACCCTCTGCAACCTCTCCTCGATATATCAAGCGCTCGGTTCCATGACTTATTCCAGAATAAAGCGTCTCTACTAAGATTTCATCTCCTCTTGAGATATTTACTTCTTCTTCTCTAAATCCTACTTCCTTCCGACCGAGGAACCAGAGGCTTTTTGATTTCATATTCAAAAATAATCATTCTTTCCATAATTTTATCACGTTACATTTGCAAAGATAAAAAACCTTCTGTTCTACAAATCTACTTCCGAGTAAGAAACCAAAATTGGTAAATGTTTAGCTGTAAAATCCAAATCCCAAATCCCAATAAATACCAAATCCCTAAATGCCTATTATTTTGGACCCAGGCATTCTGAGAGATTTTTTGAGACAAGGATAAAAGAGTATTCTACAAAGATTTAACTCCTCCGGGTGTCCTTTGAACTTCTCCATATCTCCTCTGGTGTCAGATTTATCAACACCAATTCCCATGTCTATTTCTACTTCTGCCATGTTTCTTTAATTTAAGACCTTTACTTAAAAAACTTCCGTTGTTACAAAATTTTTTATCAACTATTTGTAATTTTTATTGAATATAATTGAAAAAATATTGTAGTTGTTTACCGCTGAGTCCGCAGAGAACACAGAGAGTTAGAAAAATCGTTTATCCTATCGAGTTTCTCTTTTTCCGTCATCTCAGCGAGCGCACTCCGCGATCTCGGCGGTATGAATCGTAAATTCAGAGTTTTTTACCACATTTCGGGCAGTATTCCCAATCGCGGGATAGTGTTTCTCCGCACTTATCACACGTTGTAAATCCTACTTTCTTTCCGCATTTGGGGCATATTTTCCAGTTCTTCTTCAGGTCCGTCCCACAGTTTGGGCATTTGTAAACTGAATTCCTGTTTAGTCCGTCTTCTTCCAGCACCCGCATCATCCGCCTTTCACATTTCGTATCGATTTCATATCTAATACAATCTTTGAGGTCTTTTAGCAACTCTGGATCCTTTACGATGTCACCCTCATTGCCAAGATTATGTAATTCCATGAATCTATCTATTAAATAATCGAGTTTGATTCCTAATATCTCTGCAACTTCTTTGAGCATTTCCACTTTCGGAACAACATATCCATCCCCGATTTTTACACTCATCTCGCTTATGCTCAGGAATGATTCTGCTTTTCTGTATTCCTCTTTCAGTTTCTCATCGGATGGTCCGTAATATGCACCGTCAAATTTCAGCCTGTGCCCTATCATATACTCAACAAGGTCCGGAGGGACTCCAGAATTCCGGCAGATAGTAGAAAAGCTTTTTCGCAAGGCATGAGCTCCGATAATATTTATATCACTCCTTTTCAAATCTTCTACATCAACCACGCCAGCTCTTCTTGCCAGATCCTTAAATACCATCCCTACTCCTATATTAGCCAATCTTTTACACTTTCTCTTATCATAAACCCTTTCGCTGATAAATAGAGGAGAATCCGGCTTCAGCTTCTCCGCAGGAATATATCTCGTCCCCGTTTCTCTTTCGTGAAGGTATAGCTTTAGAGCTTCAATCGCATCATGCCCTATACACGTCTTGTAATCAACCCCTTCCTTCTGGCGAACAACGTGAATCACCAAAGGCTCTTCTCCTTTCTTTAATCCTTCTTTCACATCTCCATAATCGAGGCTCAGTAATGTCTGGGTATCAAATCCCCCCTGGAACAGCATCAGTAATATCGCTCTGTCTCTCGAATTCTTACAGCAATTGACCATCTTTTTGACATCTTCAGCCCGGAGTACTCTCCTTATGTTTTCTTTTTTTACTCTTGACGTAGGAAGTCTGAGTGGTCCTAAGGGGAAGCCATTGTCTCTGTAGAATGCTCTAACTGCCGTGATACAAACGTGAACAGTGCCTGCGGATAATTTCTTCTCCTTTCTCAGCCAATCGTAGAACTTTTTTACTTCCCTCTCAGCTCTTTCTCGTTCCCTTGGGGATTTCTTCACGTTTTCCTCTATCTCATCTATCAATTCATTGGGTTGTAAGTTCCTGAATTCGCAATACCTTTTTAATCCTGATATGTAATTCCGCCTTGTGCTTTCACTCCTTCCTGCCAGAATCACCTTTACTTCTTCTGTTTCTTTCATTTTCTCTTTTTCACATGGTTTTCATTCCGCTTAAAGGAATTCTATATAGACATTACTTCCGGAGGAGTTAATGCAGGGAATAAACAACACACCCGATGCCCTGTCTTTGAACGGTCTGCCGTAAAGTATAAAAAACCAAAAAGGAGGTGAAAGGGAAAAACATGAAAATAGGAGATGTGAAAATAGGACAGAAACTGTTTGCGAGCTTTGGCGTCATGGTGATATTGACGACAGCGCTGGGAATAGTCGCATTTATGCAAATAGGCAGCATGCAAGCGCAAAACGAGATGATGGAAAAAGCGGCTGAGGCACATGCGAGTATACTGGAAACTCGGCGACAGGAAAAGAACTATATAATGAGGGAAGACCAGAGCAGCATTGACAAGGTAGCTGAAGCCCTTGCTGGATTAAAAATTGCAGCAGATAAAACAACAGTCGACAAAATCACGACTACAATTCCGAAGTATGAGAGCGCCTTTGCTGAACTTCAGAGACTTACAAACGCAAAAAACGAAATTCTGGCAACTTGCGAACAGGATGGTAGGGACATAGAGAGTGCGATAAAAGCCAGTTCAGCCGACCAAGCGACCAAAGATACACTGATAATCCAGTTGCTAAGTATCAGGCAAGCGGAAAAGAACTACGTAATGCGTGGGGACGACCAATACGTTACACAGGTATCAGATGGAATAAGCAGCTTGAAGGCAGACGTTGATGCAGCGGCGATGACGGGAGCGGAAAAAAGTGCAATCAAGACCGCAGCGGATACGTATCAGAAGGATTTCTCTGCCCTCGTGAGCACGACAGCGGACGTTAATGCGCTCATAGCTACTGACGGTCCATTGGTGCAATCAGGACGTGAGATAGGTGCGGCTTCTGTCGCGCTATTCGAGAGTGCAGAAGCGCAAGCAGCAAAGGCAGCGGCAACCGCCACTATGTATATAATAGCATTTATTATCGCTGCGATCGCATCCGGCGTAGGGATTGCCTTTTTCGTTACCAGGGAAATCACCAAGCCAATTAACCAACTGGTGGACGATGCGGAAGAGCTCGCGAAGGGCAACCTGTCCCACGAGGTCACAATATCAGAGAGCAAGGACGAGTTAGGCACATTGACTGCTGCATTTAGCAAGGTGGCTGGTGCTATCCAAAAATTCGGGGATGAGTTAGGCGTTCTTAACAAGGCGGCGGCAGAAGGTAAACTGGAAGTCAGAGGAGACCCGGAGAAGTTTGAAGGAGATTTCGCAAAGTTCGTCACAGGCGTGAACAGCACGCTTGATAGCGTGATAGGACCGTTGAACGTAGCCGCGGAATACGTGGACCGAATCTCAAAGGGCGACATCCCGGAGAAGATCACCGAAGAGTACAAGGGCGACTTCGACGTGATCAAGAACAACCTGAACGTGATGATCGACCGTGTAGGTGCCCAGATAAGCAACCTCACCAACATCCCCACTCCGGTCATGACCATAGACAAGGACTTCACTGTCACCTACATGAACACGGTTGGCGCGAAGCTGGTGGGGCTGACGCCGGAGCAGTGCGAAGGCAAGAAGTGCTACGACCTGTTCAAGACGCCACACTGTCAGACGCCCGAGTGCCGTTGCGCTCAGGCGATGCAGCGCGACGAGGTAGTCACCGGTGAGACGGTGGCGGACCCGCACGGTCTCAATATACCCATCCAATATACCGCCGCGCCGATCAAGGACAGAGACGGGAACATAGCCGGCGCGTTGGAGTACGTGGTGGACATCGCAGAGAGCAAGAAAGCAATGGAAGACGCCAGAGAGAAGGTTGATTACCTCAACAACATCCCCACACCAGTGGTAGTGGTGGACAAGGACATGACCATCCGGTTCATGAACCCTGCCGGAGCCGCGGCTGTGGGCAGGACACCAGAGACCTGTGTGGGTCAGAAGTGCTTCGATCTCTTCAATACACCCCATTGCAACACCCCTGACTGCCAGGTGGCAAAGGCAATGCAGCAGAACGGCATCTTCACCAGCGACACGATAGCCAAGCTCCCTTCTGGTGAGCTTCCGATTCGCTACACTGGTGCGCCAATCAAGGACGCCGCGGGTAACGTCGTGGGCGGTTTGGAATACGTCGTAGACATTTCCGAAGAGAATCAGGCTGTTGCGGATGTGGGGCGCCTCGTGGAGGCTGCTGTCGCTGGCAAGCTTGACGCAAGAGGGACCCCGGACAATTACAAGATCGTTGGCTTCAGGAATGTCATTAAGGGGATCAACGACATCCTAGATGCCGTGGTAGGGCCGGTCCGGGAGGTCATGCGAATGTGCGACGCACTTGCCGAAGGGGATCTTTCAGAGCGGATAAAAATCGAAGCAAAGGGCGAGTTCCTGGAACTGATTGATATCTTGAATGGGTTCGGCGATAATTTGCAGACTATTATCAATGACATCACCAAAGTGGCACAGAACATGGCAGCAGGGGACCTGACCGCGGATTTCACCGCAGAGACACCCGGAGATTTCAATGCGATACGCGAAAACCTCAACCAAGCTACCGAGAATTTATCGGATTTGATCGCAGAGCTGCAAGGCGCAATAGATAACGTCGCATCAATAGGCAAAGAATCGGCTTCTTCTGTCCAGCAGGTGAATTCCGGTATGCAGCAGATTTCTTCAGCATCGCAGCAAATATCAAAGGGCGCGCAGGAAACTTCGAGCACCGTTAACGAAGCGGCAAAGGAGGTTAAGGAGACGAACGCAGTGTTACAGCAGGTGCAGTCGAATGCAGAGGAATCAAATAAGTTCGCCGTGGAGAGTGCGGAAAGCGCAAAAGAGATGAATGAAATGGCTAAGAAATCAGCAGAGGGAATGAAGGAAATACAGGAGTCTATCAGCGACACCGTAGCTATAATAAAAAACCTGACCAGTTCGTTAGAGCAAGTAGGAAAGACCACTGATGTGATGGAGAGCATCGCAGAGCAAACGAATCTGTTAGCTTTGAATGCTGCAATCGAAGCAGCACGTGCCGGAGAACACGGGCGAGGCTTTGCTGTCGTTGCCGAAGAAGTGCGAAAACTGGCAGAGAACTCAAAGAAGTCCACCGGAGACATTGATACAATGATAAAGAGCTTACAAGAGGAGATGGATAAAGTAATAAAAGCCACAGAAACTGTCACGCAGCGTGCTGAGGTAGGTCGTGAAGACCTCGAAAAAGCAGTAGCAGGTGTAGAAAAAACCGCAGGCATGATCGAAGACATCAAGAACAGGATGGAGCAAATTGCCTCGGGTGCAAGAAAAGGTGCGGAAAGCATCGAAAAAGTATCGAAGGGCGTGGACGAGATTGCAAGTTCATCAGAGCAGGCGGCATCGTCGTCTGAAGAAAGCTCTTCTGCCGTAGAAGAGCAAACGGCAGCCGTGGAACAGCTCAGCGGTGGCATCCAGAAACTTTCGGAAATCTCTGAGCAAGCAGCAGAGATGATTGCGAAATTTAAATTGAAGGTGGGCAGCAGCGAAGGCAAGAGCAAGAAAGAGGAAATTGAAATTGAAAGCTCTGAAGAAGAGTAAAGAGGCATCTTGCCTCTTTTCTTTTTTATTTTTTGGTAAGAGGCGGTGAGAATAAAAATGGAAGAAGAAAAAGAAAAAACGTGGGCTTGGCGAATGCCGAGCGGTAAAATATATAAGGTAGTGACAAACCCAGAGGACGGAACGATAAAAGTTTACAATCCAGATGGAAAGTTGGTGAGGAGTGAAGAGAAAATAAATGAAGACGGGATATGCCTTATTGAGAAAATCTTTCTCGAAACCGTGGCAGCAAAGGTAGGGGGAAAAGAAATGGAAAAAGGAAATGGAACTGAAGATAATCTTGAGACTGCGATGTATATACGATGAGAAGTAACAGCTCAATCTTCGGTTGACTCATAAATTCCAAATGGGTGCATTACGCATGTTTCCCAGTGTTGACTTACCCACATTCCGCTTGGGTACCTCCACAGTAATGCACCCTTTGGAATTTTTCGAGACAGAATTTTTTGGGGAGTTACTTAAACATAAGAAGCCCATGCCGGGAGCGGGGTTCGGACCCGCGACTTCCAGATTATGAGTCTGGCGCCCTAACCAACTAGGCCACCCCGGCTTTCAACTCCGCATTCCCTTCTTTTAACTCCCTGCGCAGGTCGCCGATAGAAGCAACACGCTCTGCAACGGCATCGTGCTGATGAATACTCTCCTCGTTTATCTGCTTTATAGTAATGATAGAATCGTCAGGGAGCTCATTAAAAGTTTCTACCACTCGCTTCGCCATCTCGCGAACGCAATCTTCAACAAACATGGGCTTTTTATGCGCGATTTCCACAAGCTCCGCCTCGTCCGGACGCTTTAAGATTTCATACGTTTTAGCACTCATTGATTTCTCTATTACCTTTATTATCTTCTCCATAGGGACTTTAACATCATCTTCTACCTCTATGGATATTATACCCCTGCCTCTTTGATTATGCGTCGCCATAGGTATGGCACTCAAAAAAGCATCCATTTCCTTTTTGGCTATTCCCATCTTCGTCAATTCTTCTACTACTCTATCCCTCATTAGCTCCTGTGCGCAAGGACATGTGGTCATTCCTACAATCTCTGCGCCTATTATTTTTTTAATTCGCACGCCGCTTTTATTGTCATCCGAGGAGTTACGAAAAGCTTTCGCCTCAGCGAAGATAGTTGCAGGCTCTTGACAGGAAATCTTCATTATAGGCGTTTTCCTTTTTAACATGTACTCACTTTTCATTCCTACCTCGGCGGTAGAAGCGTATTCGTGGAGAAAGAGCAACCGCTTGGCTACTTCACTGCACAACTCCTCCACCTCGTATATCGGCGTGCTAACCGCTTCTTCCAGCACTTCATACATCGCCTCGAAATTCCTCGATAAATTTGCTCCTTTTATATCACTTGGGAGGTCCACGAAGATGTGGAAATCCGATATAAGAATCACAGGTCTTTTCCCGCCAGCTCTCGCTATCTCCACCAATTTCTTCACATTTTTTACACCCACCCTCGTCAGGTTTATTTTTATGTCCGGACTGTTCGCTTGCACATCAGGCAGAGGTAACGTCATGGTTCTTATTATATAACCCTTAACCTTGTTAAACCTTTTTATTTTGATTTAAACGAAAAATAGAAAAATTTATATATTACTACCTTGACATACTAATGGAGGTATAAAATGATATGATTGCACAAGAGCAAAAGCCTATGGAAGAGATTCTGGGTTACCTCGATGGAAAACAGAAGGTAGTAGTGATGGGCTGTGGTGGATGCGCTACGTTCTATCATACCGGTGACAAAAAAGCAGTGAATGGGATGGCAGAGAAACTTACGAAGGAAGGGAAAGATGTCTTCAAAATCGTCCTGCCTTTCAGTTTTCAAGCCTGTGACATTGAGAAGAGTGGGGTGTGGCTGGAAAAGAACCGAAAGGAGCTTGAGAATCGCGATGCGGTCTTACTGATGAGTTGTGGTGATGGTGTGCAAGTAGTGACCGAATATACAGACGAGAAAATGGGTATTGCGAAATCCATAATTCCTGCAAACGATGCTTTAGGGCTTGTAGGTGGTGGTCCTAAAAAGTTCAAGGAGACCTGTCAGTCATGTGGAATGTGTGAATTAGGAAAAACCGCGGGTATCTGTCCGTTGACTTCATGCGGAAAGGGATTGATGAACGGTCCTTGTGGTGGAGTGCGAGTTGATGACAAATGCGAAATAGACGAGGAAAAGGACTGCGCATGGGTTAAGATATATAAGCGAATGGAGAAACTTGGCGAACTCGATAAATTCATAGAAATGCGAGACCCACACGAATGGGGTAAAGCGAAGAGACCGCGGCTGTTCGAGATAGAAGAGCCCGTTGGGATGGATATGATTGGGGCTGGCTTGGGGATGCTGACTTATAAATTCGGTCCAAAACCAAAGCTTGAGGAATAAAAAAGGAGCGTGATAGAAAAAAAATGGGTGACGAAGTTTATAGCCAGATGATGAAAGAATTGAAGGAAGGGAAATATGTCTTCACAGGTGAGTTAGAGCCGGAAAAAGCGGGCGACGTGGATGAGCCGATTAAAATGGCAAAAGAGTTAGTGGGTTTGGTGACAGCCTGTAACGTGACGGACAATCCACAGAGTATGGCTTACGTGAGCAGTATGGCGGCGTCGTATCAAATCCAAAAAGAGACGGGTATGGAATGCGTTTACCAGTTGAGGTGTGCGGACAGGAATCGTATGGCGCTTCTATCCGACGTGCTTGGTGCCGGCGTCCTGGGATTAAAGAATATCTTAGCGTTAGCGGGCGACCACGTATCGCTTGGAGATACACCGGATGCGAAGCCTGTATTCGATCTGGACTCAACCACGCTTATTGCCATGATAAGGAAAGTGGTAGATGAGGGCAAGGACCTCGGAGGCAATGAAATACATAACCCGCCGAAACTACACGTGGGCGGTGCAGCGGCACCCGGTGCGGCGTATTTGCAGGCTGAGGTTGCCAAGGTGAAGAGAAAAATCAATGTTGGCGCGGAATACCTGCAAACTCAGGTCGTTTACTACACTGACGTTCTGGATAAGTTCTTTAACGAGCTGGGAAAGGTGGACGTTCCAATTCTGGTTGGGATATTCCCGGCGAGGACTTTTGGACAGGCGAATTTCTTCCATGAAAATGTGGCGGGCGTGGATGTTCCACCGGATTATTTGAAGAACATGAAGGCGACGAAGGAGATAAAGGACAAGGAGAAGAGGAAGGAAGAGGTGGACAGAGTCAACGTAGAATTCTTTACCGGTTTTCTGGAGCATCTGAAAGGAACACCGGCTGCTGGATGCCACATGATGGCTGTGGGGTATCCCAGGATAATTGCACCACTTAAGAAAGTGATGGAGTGAAAACTTGAGAAACATTTTTTTTCTCTTTTTTCTTTTTTATTTTGATTTGGTTGAACTTTAAAGTGTGAGGTCAATTATGCTCGAACGTTATGCCCGGTTCAAGGAATATTTGCATTCCGAAGAAGGTTTTGGCATAGATAGAGAAGTGCCGAGATGTATTTCTGCCTGTCCAGCAGGTTGTGACGTTCAGGAGTATGTCAAACTGATAGAAGAGGGCAGGTATGAGGAAGCGTATTTACTAATAAAAGAAAAAATACCTTTTCCTGCTTCTATTGGACGAATCTGTCATCATCCCTGTGAGGCTAATTGCAAGCGTGGGTTTTTTGACGACCCTGTTGCTATCGCATCCTTAAAACGATTCGTTGGCGACCATGCATCAGAAAAGAGAAGCGCAGAGGAGCCTTTGATAGAGAAGGGAAAAGGTAAAAAAATTGCTATTATTGGTGCGGGTCCGGCAGGACTGACAGCGGCGTATCGGTTGGTGAGGAACGGATATGCGGTGAAAGTATTTGATAAATTGCCGGTGGAAGGAGGAATGCTTTTCGCTGGTATTCCACCATATAGACTGCCAAAAGAAGTTTTAAAAAGAGAAATTGACGCTGTTAAGGGAACGGGGATAGCGATAGAGTCGGGGGTGGAAATAGATGCGAATAAATTTGAGGTGCTTCGCAGGGAATACGATGCTGTTTTTATTGCCGTTGGCGCGCACGTGAGCAGGAAACTTGAAATAGAGGGTGGGGATTTGGATGGTGTAGTGCACGGTGTTGATTTTCTTCGTGATTTTAACCTTGGGAATATTCGTGAGGAAGTAGCAGGAAAGAAAATAGCAGTCGTAGGCGGTGGAAACGTAGCGATAGACGTTGCGAGATGTGCGATTCGACTGGGTTCTGGTTCGGACGTTACAATTGTTTATAGAAGGTCGAGAGAAGAGATGCCTGCGAGGGAGGGAGAGATAAAGGAGGCAGAGGAAGAGGGCGTAAAATTTATGTTCTTAGCATATAATACGAGGATTTTGGGCGCAGGCAGGGTAGAGAAAATGGAGCTTATCCGGATGGAGTTAGGAGCGCCGGATGAATCAGGAAGGAGGCGTCCAGTCCCCATCGAAGGTTCCGAGTTCTTGATGGACGTGGACGTGGTGATACCTGCGATAGGTCAGGCATCAGATTTAAGATTTCTTGAGGGCAGTGGGGTTGAGACATTAAAAGGGAAAGCGATAAAAGCAGATGAGTTTGGTATTACCACAGAGGAAGGGGTATTTGCAGGTGGCGATTGCGTTCGTGGTGCTGCATTCGCCGTTGATGCCATTGCAGATGGTAACGAGGCTGCGGAATCTATTGACAGGTTCTTGAGGGGTGTGGATTTAAGAGAAGGTAGGACTTCACCAAAAATTCCAGAAGAGCGACCTGGGGAGGTAGAATACATAAAGGAAGAGTTAGCGGCTGAGGAAGAGAAAGGGATATTAAGCAAGAAAAGAAGAAAAGAATCGGAAAGAATCGGAATGGAAGAGAGAGGAAATAGTTTCGAGGAGATAAACATCGGGTTCTCAGAAGACGCTGCGGCGGTTGACGAAACGGAAAGATGTTTCAAATGTAGAAGCTGTCTTTTAACGTTTCCAGCGGCGACAGTAGAGCCTGAAGAAGAACGTGATGAAATTGATGCATACGGATTTATGGATGGGTTAACCTACGCTACGGGCGTGAATAAATGTGCGGAATGTGGGGAGTGCACCGCTTCATGTCCTGTAACGGCAATAGACCCGGGTTTCTCACCAAGACGTCTTTCTGGCAAAGCATTGATGGAAGACGCAGAGAAATTGACGTTAAGCGAGGAAATCTGGTTATGCACCACGTGTGGTATATGCAATGCGATTTGTCCTTACGGCGTGGATTTCCTGAGTTTTATCCAGGGTGTGAGAAACGTAGCGTTAAGTAAAAACAGCGTGCCGCACTTCTTTGAAGCCGGGCTATTAGCTACTGAAGAAATAGGTGCTGATGCCCGTGATAGCGATAGCGATAGGCTGAAGTGGCTCGAAGGAGAAGGAAGTGGGAAGGACCTGAAAGTTTCGGATAAGGGTGACGTTTACTATTTCTCGGGTTGTCTTTCTTATCTCGATAGAGTGTATAGCGACAGGAAAAATTTGAGGTTGCTTGAAATAGCAAGGAGTGCGGTGAAGATACTCAATTCTATCGGGATTGTTCCAGCGGTGAGCAAAGAGGAAAAGTGCTGTGGTCATGATTTACTATGGGCAGGAGATGAGAAGAGATTCAAAGAGTTGATGAATGCGAATATAGCGGTGATAAGGAAAAGTGGAGCGAAAACGGTTGTTTTTTCATGCGCAGAATGTCTCAGGACTTTTGATATGGACTACCGGCGATTTTCTGCTGATTCAGGATTTGAAGTCATGCATATTTCTGAATTCTTAAAAGATAAGGAATTGAAATTTGTTAACGGGAGCGAGGAGATTATTACTTATCATGACCCATGCAGATTACGGCATTTGGGTAGTTACGATGCTCAAAGAGATGTTTTAAAGAGGATTCCGGGCGTAAAAATAAATGAGATGGCGCATAATAAGGAAAGAGCGATATGCTGTGGTGTAAGTGCTTTGTTGACCTGTGGTCCGGTAGCGAGGGAGATGCAAATTGAACGGTTAACCGAGGCTAAGCAGACTAAAGCATCTAAACTAATTGTGGCGTGCCCAAAATGCTGGATACATCTCGATTGTGCTTCTGCTTCAAATCCTGAACTTGGAATGGGTAAAGATAAAATACAGATAGAGGATTTGACGATGACGGTTGCTTCTCGGTTGGATTTGAACTTCAGGAAAGTTTGAGTGTTTTCTCCTTGCTCCCTTTTGAAACTTTGCGGGGATAAAATCCTTCTTTTTCGGTTTTAACGGTTATCACGAGTTTTCGATTATGATTTCGTTTATACTGTCTTATTTTATCAACTTCATCGGACTTTTTTCGTTAATTAAACGAATAGAGCTGTTATATCAAATATTTTTTCACGTGGAAAAATCGAAAAGCTTTTATGTGGTTTTACCATTTCCATGATTATCTTAGAGAGATGGGCGAAGTGGAAGCGAAGAAGGATAAAGTAACAGGACATGAGCTTCGTCATGACAGGCATACAGTTTCTCTGCTAACGGATCACTTAGTTTTTTCACCAAAATATCGGGGGAAAGTACTGGAAAGTGAAGTTGCGGAAGCGGCAGAAGAAATCATTCGGGAAACTTGCAAAGAGCTTGATATTGAAATCATAGACATTGGTGTGAATGTAGACCACGTTCACATTTTCATTAAGTATCCGCCGAAATATTCCGTTAGCTGGATAGCGAAGCGGATAAAGGGTAGGAGTAGTAAACAAACCCTTTTAGAAAAAGCCTTTACGGAAAAACGCTTCGCAGTGAGGGATAGATTTCCGCATCTTAAAAAGTGGTGTCCGGACCACTTATGGGCTCCTTCTTGTTATCATGGAAGCGTGGGGCATGGATGGGAAGTGGTGGAGAAGTATATATCGGGACAGAAGGGTTATAATTCTGAGAAAACTGATGCTATACCGGTAGTTGTGATAGATGAGGAAAAAGAAACGGTTCTCAAATCTGGATATATAACGCTTTATACAAAACTTTTCGCGGTTACAGGCTCCGTATCTTAAGTACGGGGTATGTGACTTATTATCCATTTGAATAACAAATCGCTAAAAATAGAAAAATTTATAAGGAGGCAATTTTATCTAATAGTAGAGAATGAGTAATAAATTTGATATTGATGAAATGCCGGGAAAATATGAAAAAAGAGTTTTCATCGGGGGGAACTATGATTTTCCAGCTAATTTGAGAGAAATTGTAAAATATGTTAAGGATTTCGGTTTCCAGCCTATACTTGCTTTGGATTTTGATGTTCCTGAAGGTACCATCCATGATTGCGACTTAAGATTGCTTCATAACTGTAAGTATGCAATTTTTGACATAACTCATTCTGCTGGTGAAGTTATGGAACTAGAAAGATGTAAAGATTATGGCACACGAGTTATCATCAATTGTTTCAATCCCAAAAACCCCGGACAAAATTCATTTCCAGTTTTAACTTAGGAATTTAAGAGTAAAGAGTCATAACTTACCTTCACTTTTCTTTGTCCATTAATTCTCCACCACTATTTTTAAATACCCATC
>JAUVZJ010000065.1 GCA_030602585.1 Candidatus Methanophagales archaeon
AACAGCACAGACACAGGCTGCATTGAACGGTTGGGCACTTGCGCAGTTGCTGCACTATGCGAGTGTAGGCAGGTTAGGATTCTATGGATACGACCTGCAAGACCAGTGCACGTCTTCGACTTCGTATGCATACCGAAGCGACGAGAACATACCGTTCGAGATGCGAGGCGTGAACTATCCGAACTTCGCGATGAACGTCGGGCACCAGAGTGCATACGCAGGGCTGAATTCATGTGCACACCTTGCGGCTAAAGACGCATGGGTGCTGTCACCGTTGATCAAGGTTGCGTTCTCGGACCGAGACCTGCCTTTCGACTGGGGCTACACGACGCGAGAGTTCGGAAGAGGTGCTCTTCACGAATTCACGCCTATGGGCGAGAGGGACCTTATCATACCGTAAAACAAAAGACAAACAACCAAAACAGGAAAGTTGGAGGGGGATGGTTTTTTTCTCTCCCTCTTTATTATTTTTTATTTGTATTCGTTTAGCTAACCACAAGATTACACAATAAGCCCTTTCAGGGCTTGCGGGGACATGGGGCAGAGCCCCATAATTTCCACGAGAAAATAATAATAATTTTTATACTCTCGTCATTTTGAATAGATTAGTATTTGTTTACCGCCAAGATCGCGGAGAGCGCTGAGATGGCGAAAAAGGAGAGGCTCGACAGAATAAATGATTTTCCTGACTCTCTGTGTTCTCTGTGGGCTCAACAGTAAACAAGTACGTAGATTATATTAGGGGTGAAGGTGAACTGAGCAAATGGAAAAGAAAAGTGGGATAATAGGCTTTACGGGACTATTTAGAGAAAGCGTAGCGAATGTAAAAGAGGGGTCTAAGGTGGTGTTTACAGGCTCGGTAGCAGTATGCACGCCTTTTATCGAATTGCTCGCTTACGCGATAAGAGACAGAGGTTTTGAGATGTTATATGTGCCGAGAGCAGATGCGAATGAGGCAAGGAAGATAAAGGGGGTAGAGAACATAGGGTATAGTGTTGTAGATGAAAAGGGCGATCCCAAAGGTCCTGATGCGGTTGTCGTGCTTGGTGGATTAGCGATGCCAAAGTTTGGATGCCCGCCAGAGGACGTCAATCGTATGGTTGAAGCTATCGCAGTAGAGAAAAAACCGAAAATCATCGGCGTTTGTTTCATGAACATGTTTGAGCGTGCGGGGTGGGATAAGAAGATAAATTTCGATACGCTGATAGATACTACGATGGAGAGCGTTGTTAAATAGATAACAATGCGCCGACCGGGATTTATACTCGCTTTAGGGGCTCTTTGCCCTCTCTATTTTTTTATTTTAATTTGTGCTTGTTTAGTTTCTTTTGTAAATTAACTTTTAAATACTTTAAAATTTAGATAAAAAGTGATAATCAAATTCAAAATAAGAGTTCAAATGAAAAATCAGGTGGTGCATCCGTATATCGCTGTGAAAGAAGGCGTATGTGGTGGAACTCCAGTAGTAAAAGGGACCAGAATTCCAGTCTGGGCTATTATTGGTTACTATAAAATCCTTAATTACTCTATCGAGGAAATCTTAAAACAATTGCCTGAACTTACTCCCGCTCAAGTATATGATGCCTTTTCGTTCTACTATGACCATCAGGAAGAAATAGATAAAGAACTCGAATCGAACATGGAAGAAAATTGGAAAAGTATTAAAAAGGCTCCTTAGCTTAGTAAATGCTTTATCTGCTGAGGATATGGTGAACCGTCTTGAATTCTTGAGTAACTGGGAGAAATAAAATAAAAGCTAATGTTTATTCTGCACATTCACCTAATTGGTATATAGCCCTCATTGCATCATATATCATAATTGATGGTCATACCAAAAAAGTTTAACATACATTATGAATATATATTCGTATATGCCAAGGCGAAGACGATGCCGGTGCGTAGGCTTTCAGCCAAATTTCCTTTACTTCGAGCCGAAGCGAGGAGAGAGAACGCCCAACTCCTGTGTGGGTGAAATAATATTGAAAGTGGAGGAACTGGAAAGCATAAGACTGAAAGATTATATAGGGCTGAATCAGGAGGAAGCCGCTGAAAGAATGGGCGTCTCACAACCTACTTTCCATCGAATAATAAGCGAAGCGCATCGAAAAATAGCGGAAGCTTTTGTCGAAGGGAAAGCTATACGGATAGAAGGCGGTAACTATGTAATAAGGGGAGCTAAGGATGAAGCGCCTGTGCCTCCTAAGGCGCCACCTGGCTGGAGAATAGGATGGCATAGATGTTGTAGAGTGTTTTAATTTATTTTTTGGTTTAAGGCTTGGGTAGGAGTGATAAAAATATGAATGCAGAAAAAGAGGAAGAAAGGAAAAGCGGGATGAGAGAGAGACAGGATGCAGTAGAAGCGAGGATGGCAAAGGTAAAGCACAAGATAATGGTGATGAGTGGAAAAGGTGGCGTAGGGAAAACAACGGTAGCTGCAAATCTTGCTTTCGCTCTCGGTATGAGAGGTTTGGATGTGGGTTTGATGGATGCCGATATGCACGGACCGGATGTGCCGATGATATTGGGGATAGAGGACAAACGACCGGAGGTATCAGAAGATAAAATATTTCCTGTTTTAGTCACACCGAGGCTGAAAACGATTTCCATAGGTTTTTTGCTTCCGAGCAGGGACTCTTCGATTATCTGGCGAGGACCGATGAAGATGAATGCGATAAGACAGTTCCTTTCAGATGTAGAGTGGGGCGAGCTGGACTATATGGTTGTTGACCTCCCGCCGGGGACCGGTGACGAGCCGCTAAGTGTTGTGCAATTGATGAAAAAAGTAGATGGTGCGATAATCGTTACAACGCCGCAGGATTTAGCATTACTGGATTCGAGAAAGGCTGTGCACTTCTCAAGGGTGCTGAAAGTGCCCGTCATCGGGATAATAGAGAACATGAGTGGATTTGTGTGCCCGCATTGCGGGAAAGAGACAAACATTTTCAAGTACGGAGGAGGAGAGAAAGCGGCGACAGAATTAGACGTGCCTTTCCTTGGAAGAGTGCCGTTAGACCCGAAGATGGTAGAAGCGGCAGATAGCGGAACGCCTTTTGTATTACAAAAGGAATCGAAAGTAAGAGAATCGTTTGAGCAAATTGTCGAAAATGTGAGGGCTTTTGTGGAAGGTAAGGAAGAGAAAAAGTGATGATTTATATAGTTATGAATATATATTCATATAAGGGTAGGTGAAGAGAAGATGAAGATATGTGTAACCGCAACGGCAGGGGATTTGAATGCAGAAGTAGACCCGAGATTTGGAAGATGCCAACACTTCGTGTTCGTTGATTCTGATACGATGGCGTTCGAAGCGATACCAAACGAAGCTATTGCCGCACCAGGAGGGGCAGGGATTCAAGCAGCGCAAACTGTCGTGAATAAAGGAGCAGATGTGCTTATATCCGGGAATGTAGGTCCCAATGCTTTTCAGGTGCTTTCCGCAGCGGGCGTGAAAGTCGTAACGGGCGCGTATGGCACGGTGAAAGAAGCAGTTGAGATGTATAAAAACGGCAAACTAAGCGAGACGGGCGATTCAACAGTTTCTACTCATGCTGGTATGGACGCTGATATAGGCGGCGGATTTGGCATGGGCATGGGAGGAGGACGAAGTGGCGGTAGAGGGCAAGGCACGGGTATGGGCAGAGGTATGGGATTTGGTATGCAACAACCAATGTCATCGCAGGCACCAGTAACACCTAAAACAAAGGAAGAGGAACTCGAACAGTTATCGGACATGGCGAGTAGATTGGAGAAGGAATTGGAAGAAGTGAAGAAGAGGATAGAGGAGCTCAAAAGGGGATGATGAGATGAAGATAGGCGTTCCGACAATGGGAGATAAAGGATTAGAGGAAACGGTTAGCGAGCACTTTGGGAGAGCACCAACTTTCACGATTGTTGATATGAAAACGAATGAGGTGAAAGTGTTGCCGAATACAAGTGAGCACTTTGGCGGCTTTAAACTCCCACCAGAGATTTTAGCAGAGGTGGGTGTAGAGGTGATGCTCTGCTCCGGGTTGGGACCGCGAGCAATAAGCATGTTCGAGCAGTTTGGTGTTGAAGTATATGTGGCTGTGGATTCGAGTGTAACAACAGTGAGGGACGCAATAAGAGCTTTTCAGGCTGGTTTGCTTCGCGAAGCCTCGGATAAAAACGCCTGTGAGATGCACAGGCATTAGTTAGCTGTGATTGAAAGAATAGGCGAATAAAAGAAAAAAATGCATACAGGAGGTGGATAAGATAAAATGAGCGGCATGGGTGGAGGTGGGGGAAAAGGTCAAGGAAAAGGACGAAGTGGGCAAGGACGAGGAGGATTGGGTGGCAGAGGATTGGGTCCCGGCGGAGAATGCAGATGCCAAAATTGCGGATATACAATGCCGCATCAAGCGGGAGTGCCATGCTATCAGCAGACTTGCCCGAAATGTGGGTCCAAAATGACAAGACCATAAAATGTTTGTTTAGGAGGTGATATGAAAAAATGAGTGGATGCAGATGGAGAAACATGTATTATCTGACGGGTTTGCCAGGCTGGATGAGGTTCGGATACTCTCCAGGCTGGATAGGAAGAAGCCCGACTGGACTACCGCCAACTGCACAGTATCTCGCCCAAACAGGACAGATGCCACAGTTTACTTCATGGCTACAGCAGCAAGCACCGGTAGGAATGCCGAAGGAACAGGAGATTTCAATGCTTGAATCACAAGTAAAAGCACTGGAGCAGCAGTTGGAGCGGATAAAGAAGAGATTGGAAGAGTTTAGGAAGTAAATCCTCTCTTCCTTCTCCCATTTTTAAAGCGGAACGCAGAACGTTTTAAAAAGAAGGGATAAATATATTGGTGGATTAGATAGACTTATGGTGATTGAAATGGAGGGCACGAAAAAAAGTATTAAAAAAGATAACTGGAGATTTTCAAATTTAGACGGGCTAATAGGGAGTATAGAGGATACGATAATGGAGGAGGAGAGTGGGATATACACTGAAAAGACACTTGAAGAAGCGTATAATCCAAAAAACGTAGGTGAATTGAAAAATCCTGATGGTACTGCCAGAATAACGGGCCCTTGCGGTGACACAATGCAAATACATCTTAAAGTGAACGGAGATGAAATCGTGGATAGTAAATTCATCACAGATGGTTGTGGTCCCTCAATTGCATGTGGAAGCGCGGTTACAGAAATGTTGAAAGGTAAGACACTCGAAGAAGCTTTCAGGATAGAGGATAAGGACATTTTGTCGGTCCTGGATGGTTTACCAGGGAAAACCTTCATTGTCCTGTCCTTGCAGTGAACGTGCTAAGAGCGGCTATTGATGATTACAAGAAGAAAGGATGATTATTTCAGTAGCAAGCGGAAAAGGAGGCACGGGGAAAACGACTGTTGCCGTTAACCTCGCTTTATCGCTGGATAATGTCCAGTTTTTGGACTGCGATGTCGAGGAGCCAAACGTTCATATCTTCCTGAAACCGGAAATAGAAGAGGAAAAAACGGTTCATATAAAAATACCAAAGGTTGACAGGGAGAAATGCGACTATTGTGGCGAATGCTCCAAATTCTGTGAGTTCAACGCATTGTTCGTTGTCAGACCTAAGGATGAAATAAAAGGAGACGTGCTCATTTTCCCGCAACTTTGCCATGGATGTGGTGGCTGTTCAATTATATGCCCACGGGACGCAATAACAGAGGAGAATAGGGGAATTGGCGTGGTTAAAAAGGCAAAAACTGCTAATATAGACTTCGCCTTTGGTGAGCTAAACATAGGGGAGCCAATGCCTGTACCGGTGATAAAAGCGGTGAAAAGCGAGATTGACACTCGTAAGACGGTGATAATTGACTGTCCGCCGGGAACTTCATGCCCGGTCATACATTCCGTTTATGGCAGCCACTATTGCATTTTGGTGACGGAGCCAACGCCTTTTGGATTGCACGACCTCAAGCTCATGGTAGAAGTGTTAAAAGAGCTCAAAATTCCTTTTGGTGTTATAATAAACAGGGCAGGTGTCGGAGATGAAAGGGTATATGAATACTGTAAGGATGAGCGAATAGAGGTCTTGCTTGAGGTACCACACGATAGGAGGATTGCAGAGCTTTATTCACAGGGTATTCCTTTCGTTAACAGGATGGAAGGGTGGAAGTTAGATTTTTTGGAAATGTTTGAAAAGATAAATCATGAAGAGACTTCGAGAAGGAGGCGGGAATGAAGCAAATAGCGATAATAAGTGGTAAAGGCGGCACAGGTAAAACAACAATAGCAGCTTCTTTCGCTGCATTATCAGGTTCAAATAAGATAATAATCGCAGACTGTGATGTAGATGCTTCGAATTTATACATAGTATTAAATCCAGAGATAAGGGATAAGAAAGAGTTCAAGGGTTCTAAAACTGCTGTAATAGATAAGGAAAAGTGCACGGGATGTGGGATTTGCGAAGAGAACTGCCGGTTTGATGCAATTTCAATTTCCGATCGTGAGATAAACCATATTTTATGCGATGGATGTGGTGTGTGCGTTATTACATGCCCTGAAGAAGCAGTAAGTTTGAAAGATAGAGTATCGGGATATACGTTCATATCGGATACGAAATACGGACCGATGTCCCATGCTCAGTTAAACGTTGCGGCGGAAGCTTCCGGGAAATTAGTTACGGTTGTGAGGAATAGGTGTGTCGAATTAACGAGAGAATCGCAAAGCAATTTGATCTTAATTGACGGACCACCCGGGATAGGCTGTCCTGTGATTGCATCGCTCAGCGGTGTTGATATAGCACTAATCGTGACCGAACCTTCTCAGTCGGGATTACACGATTTGAAAAGGATTCTGGGCGTGACGGCGCACTTTGGTGTGAAACCTGTGGTATGCATAAACAGGTATGACATAAACGAAGTAGTAACAGAAGAGATAGAAGCGTTTTGCAAGGATAAGGGTATAGAAATTGTGGGAATGATACCTTATGACGAGTCAATAACGAAAGCGATGGTTGAGGGAGTTCCTGTGGTGGTGTTTGAAGCTGAACCAAATAGCAATGCGGCAGAAGAAATAAAAAGGATGTGGAACCGAATTACACCGAATCCAGCACCTCTTTGATGAACTTGCCCTCGCCGGCGTTCTTCATCACGTTTCCAAGCCGCTCACGACCCGGTTTTGTCCTGTATTTGACAAACATCTTCGCAACAGCATCAATCAACTCTGGAACCTCCTCTTTCGTGCAGAATGACTTCAACAATAAACCATCAGCAGGTCTTCGCGCATCATTACCGCCAATCCACATCGAGTATCCTCGCTCCACTTCGATCGCAGCCTCATGCGGACAGCCCATGATGCACCAACCGCAGAATATACACTTATCTCTGTCAATCACTGCCTTTCCGAGCACGATTGGAATTGCATCTACTCTGCACAGTTCAGCACATCGTCCGCACCCATTGCACTTCTCCATGTCTATCTCTGGACGAACCTGCCCGATGAGACCGATGTCGTGACGTTTTGCCCTGCTGCACTCATTTGGACAGGCAGAGATGCTGACTTTCATCTTGTGCGGCGTCAGTCTCTGTGCAAACGCCATTGTGAGTTCAGAAGAAAGTTTCTTGGTCTCCACAAGCCCTTCGATGCAGTAATCCATACCGACACATGACGCAACATAGCCCATACCAATCGTTGCAAGTCCGCTGGTATAGACCTCTGACATCAGTTTATCCACGTTCGTACCTGGAACGCCCTGTATTTCAGCGCTCTGTCTGGTTGTAAGTTCGAGCGTCCCATCGCCGTACTTCCTGGCAAGTTCAGCGGCTTTTGCAAGATAATCCGCATTCGTAAGCCCTGAATTTGTCTTTATCTTGACGAAAAAAGTGCCTTTTGTCTCGACCATGACACCCGGGTAGTCAGATGCCCAGTAGAACTTGGCTTTCCCTCCTTCTTCAAGACTTCGTTTCAGTTCCCACTTGAACCGCTGCATCTTCAGTCCCGCAAATTCCTCGACCCTGTGAAAATCTATATCCGGCTTTTTCTCAATGTATCCGGCTTTCTCTGCCGCATTGATCAGCTCAACGCCCTTTGCGGTTCTCCCTAAAAGCGTGGTCCAGCCTTTGTCCGAACCCATGTATCCCGCGGAGACATCAGCGAGTTTTGAGACTGCGTCCCTGCATATAACGCAGCCATTCTGAACACATCCGGCGTTCCACAGATCATTGAGATTGAACTCATAAGTGCCTTCATCGGTTGTCACGACCAGTGCATCGAGGTGTATGGTGGCTCTTTTGTACTTTTTGATGTCCACACCATTTTCTGCGAAAAATCTGGCTAATTTATCGTAATTGTAGTTCTCGGTACAGAACAAGCCGATGACGTATGCTACGTTCGGAACCTTGATCCTCTCACCGTTCTCGCCAACCTCATATCCGTGTGCTGTCAGTCCGGGGAAGAACTGTATTTTTCGAACTCCATAAACATGACAGGGCAACCCGACCACCGCAGCATTCGTTATATCGCCCGCATCCTTGATCGCTGCGAGTACTGGAATTGACGAATATCTCGTGCCTGCGGTCTCAAGCAGTTCCTCCTTTGTTCTGGCAACGCGTGAACTCGGTTTTCCCATATCTCCGGTTGTAACTACGCCATCAATCAATCCTTGGTCCATACAATATGTCAGCAAAGCAGTCACAGCGCCGCCGTCATGACCTGCTTCCTGAATCGCAGCTTCGGTCGCACGCGCAGCCACTGCCGTTTCATACTGCCCGAGCAGTGATGGAGGTTTTGCTTTGAATCCAAAGATATTCGGACCTATCTTTGAAGCAAACGTCATCACCCGCTGGCACACATCCTTACACGCACCCTGTCCGTTTCTTGGACATTCTTCCTTCAGTGCTGGACCATCTTCCCTGAACTCGATTCTGTCATTTGGACAGACTGCAACGCATGCGCCGCAGAATGTGCACAGCCCTGTATTAATAATCTCATCCCGCAGAAACCATTTATATTCTTCCATAAAACTCACTCATCCGTGTCTAAAAAATAAAAAATAAATAAAAGGGGGAGAAAAAAACACCCCCCTTCAACCTTTTCCCGTTTTGGTTGTTTGTCTTTTGTTTTACGGTATGATAAGGTCCCTCTCGCCTGCTGGCTTGAATTCGTGAAGAGCACCTCTTCCGAACTCTCGCGTCGTGTAGCCTCTGTCGAAAGGCAGGTCTCTGTCCGAGAACGCAACCTTGATCAACGGTGAAAGCACCCATGCGTCTTTAGCCGAAAGGTGCGCACCTGCGTTTAACCCTGCGTATGCGCTCTGGTGCCCGACGTTCATCGCGAAGTTCGGATAGTTCACGCCTCGCATCTCGAACGGCAGGTTCTCATCGCTTCGGTATGCATACGAAGTCGAAGACGTGCACTGGTCTTGCAGGTCGTATCCATAGAATCCTAACCTGCCTACACTCGCATAGTGCAGCAACTGCGCAAGTGCCCAACCGTTCAATGCAGCCTGTGTCTGTGCTGTT
>JAUVZJ010000012.1 GCA_030602585.1 Candidatus Methanophagales archaeon
ACGGAGAACGCAGAGGATGTAGGTTTAGAGGTTTAGGTTTTAGGGTTACTAATACCTGACAACTAACCCCTAACCCCTTATTTCCTCTGTGAACTCAGCGTTCTCGGCGGTAAATTTTAAATATGACAAAGTCAAGGTAAAAGTAAAAATCGAAAACCTTTTAAAGGGATGCTTGGCTATACAAATATGATGAAAAGATGGATAAAAAATTAGTTGTCGCAGTCATAGCTGCGGTAGTGGTAATAGGAGTAATAGCTGGCTGTGTAGAGGAACCTGTGCCTGAAGTGACGCCCACACCTGAAGTGACGCCTACGCCCTTGCCTACGGCAACACCTGCGGTAGCAGCGGTAGTAGGCTGTGACATGTGCCACAAGAGGGAGGCGACTGCTGAGTTGACTGCTCACGTAGAAGGAGGAAACTCGTGTCTTGGTTCAGCGATTGGTCTATGTCACGGCGCGGAGAAGTACGGTGGTCCAGATGCTACCGTGCACACCGTTCATCCTCCTGAGGTGACATGCAGACAATGTCATATTGTAGAAGGGGAACTAATGATTCCAACGACTGGGATATACACGACTTGCGAAGTCTGCCACGCAGTTCCTAATCCGCTGGAACCAAGTGAGGGACGCCTTGTAGAGATACACCTGGAAAGAGGCAGAGACTGCACGGTCTGTCATACTGGAGAGATATCTGAGATACACGGGCTGAAGTAAAACAGCCCTGTCCCTCTTTTTTTTACCTCCCCATTAAGAGGTTTTATTTTACGATCGTTGTGTCGTGAAAAGAAGATACAAGTAAGGGTAGAGTAACTAACTGCCGTAGAAGTGGAAACGAAGCAGGGTTATTACGATTGCGAGTATTGCAATAAAAGCGATGCCGATGCCAAAACCGAAAACGTGAATCGGTAAGCCTGAGCCCCCCGGTGATGCCACTGCTTCAGACACCTTTGATGCTAATAATGTGGACATGGAATTCGCTATTCCTTCTTCTTCTTCTCCTTGGCTCTGGCTTTCTTCAACGAAAAATAGTCTTACTATGTCCGTGCCGGGAATTGTAACCTTATAAGTGCCCGGCGTGTCCTTCGTCAGATGAAAAATAAGCGTCTTTGATTCCATGAAGCCCAGGGTAACTGATTCCTCAGCTTCTTTTTCATTGTTTATGAGTAAAGTAACCTTTTCCGTTCCTTCTATCCCTTCGTTTTTTACGGTCACCGATATTGATACGGTTTCACCAGGCTTTACCTTAAATTTATCTACACTGACGCCAGTCACCGTAAAAATCGGTCGTTTTACCTCCTCCGGTTTTGGCGGTCTTATTATCTCTTGGGTTTTCAGTTTTTCTATTATTTCTTCAGAGTGCACGAAAAATATTATGCTCGTTCTTTCCTTCCTCGAATCCAGAATGGATTTTGTTACATCTTCGACATCGCCAAGCTCGAACTCCTCGCGCTCTATCAATTCCTCGGGAACGCTTCTATTACCTTCTATTTTTTGCTCTGCCGCCCTTACCTTCGCATCGTCCACGCGGTCATAAGCATATATACCGAGTTCATATTTGCCATACAGCCACCAATCCGGTATTTCCTTTGTATATACTACATAAACCTCCCCAACATGATAATCCCTGCGTTCCACTTTCATGGTGTCCATTGCAACTACATGCCCTTTCTGGTCTTCCATGATGAAAGCGAAATCAACGAATACAAATCCATCGTGATTTACATCTTGCATCTCCACATACACCTTCAACGTGTCGCCATGCGTGAAACTATGACTTCGTGGCACATAATCGCTCAAACCTTTAACATCTGAAACCACCACTGCACTTACTGCACTTGCTACCGTAATTGCTGAAAAGTATAATACCAACAATAAGAAGGCAAATGCAAATCCTGTCCTTTTCCATCCACTCATTTTTTCCCTCCTCATCTACCTTTTTCGCTTCTTTAACCTTAACCAAACCACCACCGCCAGCAGCCCGATAATAGCAAATATTGCCTCAAATCCCGGCTGTTTCTTTGCCTCTGCCTGCATCCTTGACAACAGCGTAGAATCAGCACTCGCACCACCCTCGTTTACTACTTCTTGCGATTGAGACGAAGCGCCGGTTGTAGGTGCAGAAGAGTGCGTGGATGAATTGCCACTTGAGTTCCCGACGCTGAGCAGTGGCGTTGCCGCCGTGATAACGTTCACCGTTTTCGTATCAAAGTATCCTTTTCCATCGTCCGCGGTCACCGTATATTCGCCTACTTTTGCGGAAACCGTGCTGAACGAGAGGTTAAAAGTGCCATCTTTCTCCACGAAAGCGAGCTTCGACTTTAATTCCACCGGTCCTTCAACTGTGATTATAATGGCAGAATCCTCTTTCCTATTTGTATAACCACTGACCACGATATTACCGCCAAGCAGCACGTCTTCTATATCGTCAAGTCTTACTTTCGGATTCTCCACCTTTATCGTATTTATGGATAACAGGTCGTCACTGCCCGCCGCATTAATCGTTCTATCCTTTAATACCGCTAAGATCTGTTCCTGTGTCTTTATGGAAAGCAGGCTGGTATAGTTATAACTTATAACATTAATGAGGTCATCACTGCCTGACTTTCCCCATACACCATCTCTTCCATAACTGAGCACCACTATCAAATACGTCCCGGTGTCGGCACCCTTTCTCACGCTTATTTTTTCTTTGAAATCACCTTCTAGCATTACAGAACTAAGTGAGTGTGTGAGGCCTGAAGCGGTTAACGTGCCGTTAGTCTGAGTAGAAATATCGGTGGGGTCGAATCCATCGCCACTTCCACCTTTCGGACCGATTGTCAGGATGTCCACTCTGTCCATGCCAGAAGCAACGCCTTCTATCTTGAACTCATCACCAAGCGCAATAACCTTCGTGTTCAGCGTTGCACTCAAGCCCCCTCGCATCAGGATTATGGCCACCGACGCATCCGACGGGTCACTATCAGGGTCTGAGAACGGCAATACCCATATCCCTATCTCATACGAGTCCGGTTGTTTCCCGGCTGTTCGCCAGGTGTAACTGAACCCCCCAACTTCCGCATCTGTCTCGATTACTTCATCATCCACCTTTACCGTTATGTTATCACCCGCATTTGCTGAACCCGTGATATTAACGTGATCTCCTGTATAATACTTCGTTTTCTCAACGCTGACTGTCGCCGAGAACTCCTCTATTTCCACGGTTGTCTCTGCTGTAATATTATCAGCATCTATATAGGTTGCGGTAATCTCGTATGTGCCGGATTTCGTGAACTTTGCTACTGCTATAAAATTGCCATCCTCATCTGTTTCTCCAAAAATATCATGTCCGATTGTCCGTGTTTTTATAGTGCCTCCCTCATACTCATGCTCCACAAACCATACATGTTCAGCAACACCTCTCGTTACACTCAGTGATACATTTGCAAATAGAGATGTAGTAGCGACCGTGAAGACTATACTTTCATTAACCCCTTGCTTTTTTACATTCGGCGTTATGGTTATCTTCTTCTCTATCGTAAACGATACTGACGAACCCTCTGCATCAAGTCCATTGTTTGTGCTCGGGTCTGCTTTTACACTTAACTTATATTCCCCTTCGTCCAGTGGGGTAGTATCGATTGTTATATTAGCGACACCATTTTCTTCAATCGTGATGTTGTTTTTATTAATCCATATATGGTAGCCATCAGGGGCAACGAGTTTAAAGGATACATTGTTTGGCAGATTACCTTCAATAATATTCAGGTTTGTTCTTGCTTCAAAATTCACATTTTCCCCTTTTAGAACTTTTGAAACTTCTTTTCCCCTCTCATCCATAATTTTAACATCTAACTGTGGTGAATCGAAAAAGAAGTTTAGACGAGTTTGGCCATTCTCCTCTATTCTATATTCCCCCTCAGTCAGCATATCTTTATAATAGTGAGAATCAAAATAGTCTGTAAAGATGCCTCCTATGGTTTTGTTATCTTTATCTCTTACTAGCGTGTAATTAGTTATCATTAACCCACCATACCAAAAACTTAGATTCCTCTCACCAATAATACTATGGTTGCCTTCGTAAATACACCGCCCATCGTCTGGACTTACGCCGGCATTCGCAACGCCAGACAGGACAACCATTGAAATCGAAACTGCGAATACAACCATACTGGCAGATATTATTCTATCTTTGTCCATTTTTTCATCCTCTTCTGTGTGTTATCGTAAGAAAACTAAATATCCCTACTATTATCACCGATATCACCGATGCAAAAATTAATAAAAGGTATAAAGGAGGAGATAACCCGGTATTCGCAGCAGATGCGGACGTTGGTGTTGGTGTAGGGGTGGCTGTGGGGGTTGGTGTGGGTGCAGGAGTGGGAGTTTCTGGACTCGGCTTTGGACTTGAAGGACCAGTCGAGAGTGCCCCGGATTGCTCAGGACTCGACTGAACGGTTTTCTTATACTTTGGCTCTACAGCAACTGCGTATATTCTGTTTCTGTAAAATTTACCCTCGACAATGACTTCCTCGTTTATTTTTATATCCTCTATTTCACCACTGTATTCCACATCTATCGTCCCTGTACCATCTTCAATCCTCAATTTCGTTTTTCCAGGCGTGAGTTCTATTCGTTTTACTTTCCCTTTTACACGCACAGAATGGTCATAATAATACTCCGGGAAGCCTTTCAGCTCCGCAACAGATATATCCTTGTAGCCATGCTCCACATAAAGACTCAATTTATCTGCATAAATTATACCCCCACCGGCATATATTCCACTTACCATCAGCCGTTCTCCCATTTGGAAGGAGAGAAGCCTTTTGTCGCTACAGACCAATATTGTGCCCGAGCCATCATCTATCCTCAGGATGCTTGTGTCTCCAGGCTCGTATGTATGGACGTTGTTGGTCTCAACGCTACTGGAAATGGTTACGACAGCACCAGAAATCGTTACCTCTTCGCCTATATATGCGTCATCAATACTGGAAATACGGACTCCTTCAACTCCGACCGGCATGATTGATACAACAAATATAAGTGCCATCAGAACCGCAATTATCCCTTTCATTTCACCCTTCTTTTTGTATAAATAGATATATTTATATTATATAAAGATGGTAGAACTCAAACTATTTGCATTGTTCGTCATTGTGATTCTCGTCGTAGCCGTATCCATCGGTATAGGCGAAGGAGATAGCGATAGTGAGGTAATTCCGCCAAATACCGCAGGATTCCTGGGTGGTGGATGGCATCCCGCACCCGAGTGCATTCAGTGTCACGTTTCGCTTCTTTCCGAAGGTGCGTTGCGTGCAAAACTTGGGTCCTGTGAGTGTCATCGGGAAACATATACTTCCGGTGGGAAGATAGACAACGAAAAAATTAGGAAGAACGCACATGGCGTTACGGTCTGTATTGATTGTCATATAGGAACAGGATTGGTAAGTACCCAGGCGATTGCCTGTGATGAACTCCACCGTGTCCACGAGGATGTTGATTGCCAGGCATGTCATGGTGAAAGGTTGAGCATAGCAATTCCGGAAACCGATAACTGCGATTTCTGCCACCGCGGTGACGCTCATTTCGTTCATGGCAACAAAACGGGCAATTTGTGCGTTGCCTGTCATGGCTCGTTTGGAATGCAATATAAGGCAGAAGGGTATCAAATAAAAGAGGGTGTGCCTGTGGAGAAAAAACCAGAAGAGACGACTTATCCCACAATCTTTAATATATTGAAAGCACTGATAGAACGTATATTCAAATAGGGAAGAAGCGATGAAGAAAGGTAATATTTTAGCACTTATTATCATTGTAATTTTCATAGGTCTCCTTACGATTTCGATTTTGAGTATGGGAGTAGTGCCAATTATAGAAGTCAAAGCTGAGGTTACCGTGACTGATGAGGGCAGCGCAACGGTAAAAATCGTCACCGTGGAACAAGATGCGGTGAATCCGCTGAAGAGTCCGAGGGGTAGTTCTACTGCGGCTTTTCCGAGCGTGGATGCAATGGCGATAATAAACAATGCAAAGGTCAGCTATTGGGCGGCAGAGGATTATCATGGGAATGGCACCTACGATTTTGTAATCGGCTTCCGCAGGGGTGCCACACCGAAACAAGGTGATCTGGTAAAGGTGATTGTGAAGGTGGCGGATGAAAAAGGTAGCACATTAGCAAGTGATATAAGGGTTATATTATGGGAGTAAAAAATGGAAACAGGGGAAATCTTCTTAATCTTCACTTGCATCTTGCTGGTTCTTGACTTTATCCTGTTGTTAAAGGCAAAGGCGAATGCTAAGCCGGAAGAGAAGAAGAAATTTGAACTCGCATTTTACGCATCAACCATAGCTTGTGTGCTAATAGTAGCCACATACCTCAGGCTCACCCGTGCTTTCCTGAATGATGATTTTTCGTTGATTGAAGTTTACTCGTACAGTTCATCGGACTTGTCCATCGCGTATAAGCTCGGGGACCCCTGGATAGGGAGTAGCGGGTCAATGCTCTTTGTGACTTTCCTCTTTGCACTCGTATATTTCGTGTATCGGTTCAAAGGATTAGGAAAAGAAAGCGTATTTCGCACAACCACATACAAAATATTGGACGTCTTCCTTATCTTCCTTATCTTCGTCACCTTGTTGAAGAGCCCTTTTGAGCTCCTACTAGGGACGCCACCGGACGGGATGGGACTCAATCCACTGTTGCAAACGTTCTGGGTGCTTGTTCATCCGCCCGTGATTTTCTTAGGCTACATATTCGTATTTTTCGCATTCGCACTGACGCTGGCAGGCATGATAACGGGCGAGATGGGAGAGCAGGAAAGAAAGACTTTAAAACTTTCTCTTTATGCGGCATGGCTGTTTCTGGCGCTTGGAATAGCTCTCGGTGGGTGGTGGTCTTACGAAGTGCTGGGCTGGGGCGGATACTGGGCTTGGGACCCGGTGGAGACGGCATCCTTACTGCCCTTGCTTGCTCTCACCGCATACTTTCACCTGCCTGCGAGGAGCAAAGATCTGGCGAAAGAACTCACGCTCATGATTACGTTTTTTATGATTATCTTCGTCACCGCTCTGACCCGGGGAGGATTATTGGAGTCGGTTCATGCTTTTGGGGAATCCACTGTCGGACCTGTGCTTCTGGGCTTTGCTTTTTCTGTTGTTATTTACTTCTTCTATCTAACTCGAAGGGCGAATAGACCTCTTTATACTTTCGACATTGACACTTCTTCTCTTTACTCCATCTCTATTTTCGGTGCGTACTGGTCACTGATGTTTTTGTTGATTATATGCTTCTTCGGAGATGTTGCGCCAATAATCGGGGGCTTTTTCAGTGAGAACCCCATGACCATAAGTGTGGAATTTTATAACAAATGGTGCTACCCTTTCACGCTCGTCTTCGTAGCCGCTTTAATGGGCTGTAACGTCGGTCTGAAAATGAAGAAATATGCTGGATTAATCGCAGCGGTGCTCGTCACTGGAGTTGTTTTAGCATTACTCGGCGAACCAACGCCAAATCCGCTTGCAAACTTCGGTTTACCTCTCCTACTCGCAGCGGGGATTGCTATCGCTTATAATTTCGCACGGCTATTGCGAAAGAAGAATTCATCACGATTGTGGGGCAAAACCCTCGTGCATCTCGCAATCATCGTCATTCTAATAGGCGTTTTTGTCAGTTCCGCTGCTGAAACAGAGAGCGATAATATTCTCGCAAAACCCAACTCCGTTATTGATGCCCTGGGGACGAGGATGGAATTGAATGATTTCACTATTTATACGGGTATGGGAAGAGTTTACTACCCCCAGCATTCTTTCGTAGGTCATGAACACTCTGCTCTAAAAATGGACGTTTCAATTAAAGAGGGAAGGAATGTTCATCATGAAACTCTATGGATGCACTACTATCCAAACTGGGGTGTTGTGTCGGAACCTTTGATCATTTCCACTCCGACGGAGGACATATATGTTTTCATGCAGCACACAAACTCCAGTTATAATTCACTATTTTACGCTATTATGGGCGGGGAAGTTCAACCAGAAGATTTTGTCATCGTTGTAAAGAAAATTCCCCTGATATGGCTTGTTTGGGCTGGGATAGTATTACTGGGAATCGGGATGACTGTATTACTACTTGGCGAACTCCTTAAAACGGGTTATAAAAATAAAAAATAAAAAAAACAAAAATTGATTGAGCTGTGTTATATATGTTTCTCCCGTGGATGGCAGACATTACAGGTTTCTTCCTTAACGTTTATATCGTGGTCGTTATGACATGCCACACACTCGTATCCTGTATAATCAGGACTCTCGTAGGCACGGTACTCACTAATCCTATGTGTCGTGTGCTCAATTGTAGGATGGCATTTAAAGCAGGAGATAGTGGGGTCAGAGATTCTTTCTGTCGGTATTTCGTGTTCACTGTGACATTCCATGCAGTATTCATTCTTTGGAGATGCGGGCGGCTCATTCTCGACTTCTTCAGCCATCTCCTCGAAACTCTTTCCTTCCACCATCCATTCAGCATGGTGAAGAGCTTCCCCTATATACAGAAATATTTCCGGTTTATGCGGCTTATGGCATTCGTGACAATCCACTTCCGCATGCGGTGAAATCAGCAAAGAGTCATAAAAAGGTTGCATTTCATGACAGTTCTTAGCGCAACTCTCCGGTTTGTGCATCTCTTCCTCTATGATGGGCATCACAACTGCCGCACCGCCGAGGACTCCGATAGTAACCACTACGACCAGAGCAATAATGACCTTCTCACCTTTTTCCATACTCAACCCTCCTAATCATATTCTTGGCTTCCATTTTTTATACTCCAGAAGGATGTATTCACCATTATGCAAAATACGGTATATAAAGTTTTCGATTTTTTTGCGTCGCATGAAAAAATAGAAAGTTTTATATAATGGAAATTAGCCTTAGTGATGTCATGATACAAATGGACGTCTTAGGAAGGATACGTGGATTTTCGTTTCAGCCGTCAAAAGAATTCGCAGCATCAAAGGAAGACACGCTCAGTGATGCTTTCAGGTATTACGTTCCTTTGCTGGCGATTCTCGCTGCAATCCTCGCAATCGTGGTGACTGCGGTGGTGTTAATGCTTGGATTACCGGGGATTAGTAAATTCGCACCACTGCTCGGTGCGGGGGCTTTTGTGGGCATAATCGCCGTGGGCATAATCGCTGCACTCTACATCGCTGTATGGGTCCATATCTGGGTGTACCTGCTTGGCGGTAGAAAGGGGCTAACGCAGACTGTAAAAGCGATTACGTATGGCGCAACACCGTGCCTGGTATTGGGCTGGGTTCCGGGACCGAACGTCATCATCGCACCGATATGGTCGCTTCTCGTTGTAATCAACGGTGTGATGGAACTCCACGAACTATCTCCTGGAATGGCAATCCTCGCGGTAATCCTTGCAATCCTCATACCCCTGATTATCGCCGGAGCAGTTGTTGCCACATTTGCTGCCTCATTTGTTCCAGCAATGCTCTGATTACAAATAACAGCAAGTTATTTATACACCAGAGAAAAAGAGGTATCTATGAGATTTGGGATTTTCCTTTGCACCTGTAACGACACAATAGACATAGATTTTAGAAACGTTAAAAAAAGCATAAAGAAAGAAGTTGAGGTCATTGCCCATGACCAACTGTGCCAGGGGGGTTTGGATTATATCATAGACGACATCCGAAGATTGGAGCTGGATGGCATAATCATAGCTGCGTGCACAGAAAAGAAGCGTATCTTTGAACGGGTGACCTCGGGATTCGGATGTGATACTTTCTTCTTAAACCTCCGAGAACACTGCGGTTGGGTGCATGGAAGAAAAGAAGCGACAGAAAAAGCAAAAAGTATGATAGAAGCTGCTATCAGTTACGTCACAATAAAAAACTCGCTTCCAGAACCTAAAAAAATCGGTTTGCACGTTGGATACGATGTGTTAGTGATAGGGGATGAGGATAGAGGGGCAATAGAAGTTGCAAAAAGTCTTTCTAAACTGGCAAATGTGCATCTGTTGACAAATAAGATTCGAGAATGGTGTGATGAGCCGGAAATACATATTGGCTCGCTTAAGGGCATAAGGGGCGAAATCGGAGATTTTGAAATTGAAATAGAAAGAAATATGGATGTAGAGAAGTGCATATCCTGTGGACTTTGCGCTGATGCATGCCCGAAAGATTTGATAGGATATGATGCGCTGTACACAATCGGAGAGGAATGCGATGAATGCGGCGACTGTATTGATGTGTGTCCAACGGGTGCTATTGATTTCCATTCAAGGGAGGTAATTCATGCGGGGCAGATTCTGGTGATTGAGAAGGAATGGAAAGGGTCACCACAATTCGGGATTCATATAGCGGCGGATTATGAAGATGCGCTGGGGAAGGCACTTGACGTTGTTTCGAATTTAGGAGAAATAGAAAAGAAGAAGTATTTGGATTTAGATTTGGAGCGGTGTGCGAGTGGGCGGAGCGAATTAATTGGTTGTGAGTTCTGTTTACCCTGTCCCTACGAAGCGATAAGGAGGGATGGTGCGAGGATGGAGTTCAGCGATGTGCGATGTCAAGGGTGCGGGCTCTGCTCTTCTTTATGCCCATTATCAGTTCCTCAACTATATGAATATCCTGACCGTTTAATATATTCGCAACTGGAAGACCTATTATCAGGGGATTTAGACGCAAAAGTTATTTTATTTGCCTGCTCAGAACACGTTGAAGATTTAAATGCGGTTGGCAGGAAAAAAATTCGTTACCCGGCGTTGCTACCGCTCTTCGTGCCTTGTATTGATCTGGTATCAGAAACGCATATACTTAGCGCATTTGAACTTGGAGCAGACGGCGTTATTCTGTGGGGATGCGAAAACAGCCATCCTGAACAAATCGAATCTGCGGTGAATTTTGCACGAATGACCTTGTCAGCCTTCGATTTAGAAGAAAGAGTGCTATTGATAAACGATGCTCAGTTCGACGTTGAAGAGTATGCGAAGATGATTGCCGATTTTGTAAAGAAGCTAAAGCCTTCTCATATTAGAAGCAAGAAGCGGGGAGAGATAGACTTTGCTAAACCTAAAAGGGACGTTCTGTTAGAACTGATACAAAACCTTCATAAGAAAACAGGAGTGCATCCAACTTTAATAGAGGAGAATACGGAGTTTCCGTTCGCTGACGTTTCTATCAATTCTAAATGCACGATATGCAATGCATGCGTGAACTTATGCCCGACAAATGCCTTAAGTAGGGACGCTAATAAAATCGCTTTTGTATATGGGCGCTGTATTGCCTGCGGCTTGTGCGAGCGAGCATGCCCGGAAGAAGCGATTGATTTGAAGCGAGTGCTTGATTTTTCGCTGCTGGTAGAAAAAGAGGGAAAAAAACTGGTTGAATCCGAGCTTGTTGCATGTGCGGGCTGTGGAAAATTGTTTATGAGCAGGTCGGCGTATGAGCGAATAGCCGAGATATTAAAGGAAAGCGAAGGGAGCGAAGAAGAACTCCGGGTGGAGGACCGCTTGGAATTGCTCAGATATTGTGAAGACTGCCGCCCTTCAAAAGCGGTTGAGAAGGTGATGTATAAATGAATAAGGAGATAAAAGAAACTTTGGAGACAAGAAGAAACTTCTATGCCTTTTTGTATCGAATGTATTTAGAGGAGCCGCCGAGAGAACTCGCAGATGATTTAGCGAACGAAAGGTTCTATTTTCCGGACATGACCGCATTAGGCGAGGAGTTCTCCGAGGGATTTCGTATATTAAAAGAATTCATGGAGAAGTGTAAAGGCAAAGCCGTTGATGAATTGCATGAAGACCTGATAGACGAATACACTCGCCTGTTCATCGGTCCTCATAGACTTCCGGTGCAGCCATACGAGTCGTGGTGGGTGGAGGGTAAGCTGATGGGGGAATCGCTGTTAAAGGTGAAGAAGGTTTACAGGAAAGCGGGTATCGCTAAATCACGGGATTACCCAGAGCCAGAAGACCATATCGCATTTGAACTCAAGTTTATGCACTATCTGTGCGAGGAGGGATTATCGGCGGATAATGAAGAGAGAATAGCGGAATGCATAAATATGCAGAAGGAATTCTTAGCCGAGCATTTGTTAAGATGGGTGCCGGATTTCTGCGATGATTTATACGAATGCGAGCTGTCAGATTTCTATAAGGGCATTGCAAAACTAACAAAAGGATTTCTTCTGCTGGAGGATGCGGTGCTCGGGGAATTATCAGGAATTGTGTTGTAAATTTCTTTGGGTTCTTTATAATCGGTATCTCGAGGTGCTTTCGCATGTATGCATAACATGTACATGTATGCGTAACACATATGAAGAACATATGTATTTATATAGTATGAAGAATCAAAAGTATTACCGTTGATAAAAGGAGATGAAATTCAAATGGCGACAAAAACGAATTCTATATTCGGCGGTAGTGACATCAAGTTATCACGGCGGACATTCACTAAACTGACAGCTTTAGGAACGGCTGCGGCTCTTAGTGGAATCAACAGTGTCAGCGCTTATCCTGAGGGGCTCGAGTTGTTCGAAGAAGTGACTGCGGCTCCTGCGGCAGCGACGAATAAGGTAAAGAGTATTTGTTCCTTCTGTTCTGTCGGCTGTGGATACACAGGCGTTGTGGAGGACGGTGTGTGGACAAAGATGGAGCCCTGGGAAGACCACCCGATAAACCTTGGTGGCATGTGTTCCAAAGGCACTGCTTTGGCAAACGTTACCAACTCTCCGAGAAGGCTGAGGTATCCGATGGAGAAAGTGGGCGGGACGTGGCGAAAGATTAGCTGGGATGCAGCTCTCGATAAAGTTGCGAACAAACTGAACGAAATCAGGGATACTGATGGACCTGACTCGGTGTTCTTCTGTGGATTGGTTCACGGGTCTAACGAAGAAGCGTATATGTTCAGGAAGTTTGCAATGCTGTTCGGCACGAACAACATAGACCACCAGGCGAGGATATGTCACTCAACCACGGTTGCGGGACTGCTAAACACTTTCGGGCATGGTGCCATGACTAACACCGTCATTGCAATGCAGCATGCGAAGTGCCACTTCTTCTTCGGCTCGAATGCCGCGGAGGCACATCCGGTGTTCATGCAGAAGGTTTTTGTGGCGAAAGAGAGGGGAGCAAAGATCGTTGTTGCAGACCCAAGATTTACGAGGACGGCAGCAATGGCGGACAAATTCGTCAGGTTCAGACCGGGGTCAGATATTGCGTTTTTATACGGGCTCATCAACGTGATTTTAGAGAACGGCTGGGAAGACACAGAATACGTCGAAAACAGAACATACGGATTCGAGTACGTGAAAGAAGCAGTGAAGGACTACACGCCTGAGGTAGTGGAAAGAATCACATGGGTTCCCGCAGATGATATAAGAGAAGTAGCGAGCATAATTGCTCTGAACAAGCCAAGCAACATAATATGGTCTATGGGCGCAACTCAGCATAGCGTGGGCTCTCAGATTATCCGAGCTTCTGCCATCTTACAATGTATCCTCGGCAATCAGGGAGAGTGGGGCGGTGGATGTGTCCCGATAAGAGGGCACTGCAACGTCCAGGGCGTAACAGACATGTGCGTTTTATCACACTTCCTGCCAGGGTATTATGGCGTAACGAGCGAAGGCTCCTGGGACTGGTATGCGAAGTGCTTCAGCGATACACCAAGCACGTCCGGGAAGATAACTTTTGATGAGTTGAAAGCGAGATTTGATACTCTCAATGGCGAGAGCATGATGACCAAGATAGGGTTCGCGGTATCAAGGTGGTACGAAGGAGTGCTAAAACCAGAAGCCGAAATTGACCAGCCACATAATATCAAGGCAGTTGTGCTCTGGGGTGAAGCCACGAGCTCAGTTACAGAGATGAAGAGAGAGAAAGAAGCGATGGAAAAGGTGGATTTGGTCGTGATAGTTGACCCGTTCCCGACAAGTGCCTCTGCCATGCCTGACAGGTCGGATGGAATAATATTGCTTCCCGCTGCAACTCGACAGGAGAATAGTGGAAGCGTGACGACCACGGGAAGGGAATGGCAATGGAGAGATACCATAATACCACCATTATACGAGAGCAAAACAGACATGTGGATTTTTCAGGAGCTTGCAAAGAAATTAGGTTTCGGTGACCATTTCGATTACAACAGCATAGAAGATGTAACGAGGGAGATCAACCTCGCAGTAAGACCAATTGGATGTCAAGGACAGACACCTGAAAGGATGAAAAGACAAAAGGAAAACTATCACACTTTCGACCCGTGGGATGGAAGAGCAAAGGGAGGTCCCTGTGACGGTGAATACTGGGGACTGCCCTGGCCTTGCTGGACGACCGACCATCCGGGCACGCCAATTCTGTACAATGATAAAGCACCTGTAATGGAAGGAGGACATGACTTCAGAGCAAAATGGAAATATCCAGATGATGAGCCAAATGCAGGCGAGGAGATAGTGAGAGGCAACCTGCCTCCTACTGGTGATGGCAGCGGCACCATACACTGGACATACAACTATGCGAAAGACCCAACAGGAGAAGTCAACGAGCAGGCACTCGCAGAGGGTAATCCACCGACTGGTAGAGGGAGAGCAATGCTAAGAGTAGCAAATACCAAATGGGTAGATCGAGTGCCAAAGCACAGAGAGCCCATAGAGAGCCCGGAACCCGACCTTGTAGCGACGTACCCAACGTATGAAGACAAAAAGTTCTACAGGGTCATGACAGAGTTCAAGACCGAACAGCAGAGGTCAATCGCAGAAAATCGTCACGTGAATTATCCAATCGTCTTGACGTCAGGGAGACAGGTCGAACATCATGGTGGAAGCGCTCAGACCAGGAACTCGGATTATCTGGTGCAGCTTCAACCGGAGATGTATGTGGAAATCAATCCAAAAGTGGCGAACGATATAGGTGTCAAGCACTGGGACTTTGTCTGGGTTAAGTCAGCACGAGGACAATGCAAAGTCAGAGCATACGTCACAGAGAGGGTGAATGAAAAGACGGCTTTCATGCCTTATCACTGGGCTGGTGTCTTTGAGGGACAGGATTATAAAGACAGATATCCAACCGATGGCGTTGAACTTGCCAGAGGAGATTCAGTAAATATTATTGCATCGCCAGGCTACGATGAGCAGACACAAATGCAAGAGACGAAAGTAGCGCTTTGTAAGATAGAAAAGGCATAGGAGGGATAAAAAATGGTAAACTATAAATTTGTACATGATAAAGAGCGATGTATAAGATGTGGCGGATGTTTTGCAGCATGTAAGCAACAGAACGGTGTTCCAGAAGACATAAGCAGAATCAATATAGTTACAATTGACGAAGGGAAATCGGGAGAGAGACATATAACGATGACTTGCATGCACTGCAATGACCCACCATGCGTGAGAGCCTGTCCGGTAAAAGGCATATCCAAGCGAGAAGACGGTATAGTCATTAACGATAAGGACAAGTGTATTGGATGCGAATATTGCAGTTGGGCGTGTCCATTCGGAGCGCCGAAGTATCCAGATACAGGACCTGCTGAACTCAGGGGAATAATGGACAAATGTACATTCTGCGTTATTCCGTATGAACAAACAGATGAATACGGAACTTCGATACTGAGAGCGCCGAACCCCAAATGTGCAGGTTTCTGCGCAACTAAAGCACGTCTTGGAGGAGATGCCAGCGAGATAACAGCCACATATAACGAAAGAGTAGCAGGGAGATTGGTGGAAAGGCAAATAGGGGTGTAAATAGAGCATGAGCCATACAGCATACGTAGTATTTACGGTATTCAGTCAGATGGCAGTGGGCGCGCTGATAGCAATGGTCATCGCGGATTTCCTCGGAAAGGATAAGAAGTTCTTTGAAACTGCGAGTTGGGTTATCGTTCCGGCGGTGATAATCTCCCTCGTGGCGATACTTTCGCACGAGGCACGACCGCTTCTGGCGATGATGACGATGAGTGCAAACGTTGGGTCGTCATGGCTGAGCAGAGAATCGCTTATGTTGACGGTATTTGCCATCTTGGCAGTGATATACACATGTCTATGGATATTTGAACCAGAATACGGCAGTTTCAAGCGGATCTGTAAACCCGTTCATGGCTTGATAGCGAAGATAGCAAAACCCTTCGTACCTTTCAGGAAGCCCCTTGGAATCATATTTGCACTGGTTGGAATAGCCTTCCTCTTCATAAGCGCCAGGGCATATATGTTGTTAGGACTGCCAGCGATGAACCACATCACAACACCACTATTCTTCATTGTGACCGCATTGCTCACCGGAACAATGCTCGTAGCTGCGGTTCTCTCCATCAAGTACATGATGGCGCCGAAGGAGTATGCAGAACCATTGGGTGCTTATTTAGGCGTGGCATGGAAGGTGGTTCTGGGGTCTGTGATTGCGGGAATCATCGTCCTTGCTGGGTATCTGCGGATACTAAAAGGAGCTGCAGCTTCGTATGGTGCAGAGCTTGCCCAGGGAATGACGCTGACGAATATATTAAGCGGGGAAATGACGACTGTCTTCTGGCTATATGTAGCGATAGGGTTTATATTGACAGTGATTCTCGTTGCTGCGGTCGCTGCATTCCTGAAGAAGGACGTCTCAAAGGCAGCGGTTCTTTCGATCGTCCTCTTTGCATCTGTTCTTGTCGGTGAACTCATGGGGAGGCTGGTGCTCTTCGGTGCGAACGTGCCCCTTGGTGAAGTCATGCCCTACGTCCTATCATCAATAATATAAAAAAGAAAAAAATGGTTGTGGAATCAAACTTTAAAAAGTTTGAGCAATTCCACAACCCATTATTTTTTGTCGTTTTCGATTTGAAGAAATCGTTAAATCTCCCTTCTTTCTCCAACTTCTTCAAGTTGTTGTAAATGCTTTAATATACTCGCACCGCAATCTTCCCACGTGCTTAACTTTCCGGATTTCTCGTAACTCCTCCTTCCAAATCGCTCTCTCAACTCTGCATCAGAGGCAAGTTTATCTATGGCATCCGCAAGCGAGTCAACATCCCCCGGCGGGACAAGAAATCCATTCCCCTCATCTTCGACCAGTTCAGGTATTCCTCCGACACGAGTGGCAACGATTGGTAAGCCAAATGACATCGCCTCCGCAAATACTATCCCAAAAGGTTCATAAAGAGAAGGCAAAACAAATATGTCTGCTTCGGAATAGAATTTCCTCAGGTCTTCTAATCCCACCACTCCGTGAAATATCACCCTCTCTTCAAGCCCCCAATCCACCACTCTTTCCTTAAGTCTTTTGCTATACGCGGGGTCAATGCAGTCATCCCCAACCACATCGAGCTTCATCTCTGGATGTTTGTTATTCAGACGATGAATCGCCTCTATAAGCGTATCCAGGCCTTTACGTGGGTCACAAATAGCAACAGAAAGGAGTTTTATGCCTCCATGAGGTGCCCTTACCAGTTCTCTTTTCCCCGCTGAAGGCATGTCAAAACCAGGATAAACTACCTCTATGAATTCGCCCGGAATACCCATACCTTCAATTTCTTCCTTTGTATGTTTGCTGTTGGCGATAATAAGGTGAGCGCTCTTGAGCATGATTTTTTCAACATATCTGACAAAATGTGCTTTCCAACCTTTAGCTGCCTTCCACCACAGAAGATGAACAATGACAACGATTTTTGTTCTCTTCACATACCGTAGCCAGAAATTGAAAAGAAAAAGAGCAGGATGAGCCATCTCGTCTTCCAGCACGAAATCGTAGCCTCGCCTGAAAAACTGTAAAATGAGCGATAAATTTGAGAATAGATGAAGTATATAGGGATAAGGTGCTTCTCGAATGCTAATTACATCTACCTCAACGCCCTCCCCCATTAGATATTCAACCAATTTCCTCTCGTATAAATATCCACCCGTTAATCTGTTTATGTCCCCTATGATAAGTTTAGCAATCTTCATTTTCAATCAACAGATTTCTGGCTTTCCTGAAGCGAGCTGATTTAGATTAGGACTGACCACAGCTTCAATTGCTATTCCTTTCCCCATCCTCTCCCCCAGGGCATATATCGGATAATAGACGATATTCGGGATAAGCGATATACCTACCTCCTTTATCCCATACTTTCGCCACTCATTTGCTCCCGCAGATATTACAAGCCTTTTCACCTCGAACCCGAGGATTTCGCATGCTTTTCTGAATGTGGCTTCTGTAAATCCAATCAGGTGAAAAGGATAAGAAAAAGGGCTTAATATGGGCGACCGCTTATGAAGAAGGGATTTAAAAACAAAGCTGCGAAATCTATTGATCAGCGCATCTTCATTTGTTACGGTTATATAAGCGACTCCATGCGAGTTCAGTATCCGGCGGATTTCTTTAAGCATTTTCATAGGTTGTGGGACATGCTCCAATACGCTATCTATATATACCACGTCAAAAAAACGTTCAGGATAATTCGCTTCCTCTAATTGACCAGAAAAAGCATCTATTCCATGCTTTTCTTTCACCTCGGCTGCGAAGAACGAAGATACATCCTGTCCATAAACGTCCCAGCATCGTCTCATTGCCTCTTCTAAACCGTATCCGAGTCCGCATCCTACTTCAAGAAATCGGGATATTTTAAATGGAACATATTGCTCAACGGCATCTAAACGGCGCTGAGGGTTGACCTTTGTCTTAACCCTCTTCCACCATCCGCTCATTTCCGGAAAATAATCGCTATTGTAGATATTTTGGATGTCTTCGGGGCTCCAAAAAGGCATAGGCTGCGTGTAATAGAAACCGCAGTGTTTACATCTCACTATAAATACTTCTTTCAAGTTCAAGGTGGGAGAGAATTCCATTGCTGTTTTTGGTATTCCAAGTCGCTCAAAATCATTCTTACCGCATATATCACAGGGAACACGTTTGAACACGGTATGCTTTTTATCTCTCATTTTTTGTGTGAGACGCTGTGTATTCTTGTGGTTTATAAAAGTAACTAAACACCTATAATTGATAATGGAAATGAATATGAAAGAAAAGATGGAGATGGTGATGCAGATGAGGCTGATAGCATTCGCCAAACTCGTCATTCCCTTTTGTATCGCTGGTGCCACAGTGCTATTCTTCTGGCTCTTCGTTGAGCCGGAGGTGTATGCAGGATATGCGGAGGTGTTCCTCACTTATACGTTTATACCTTTTGGCGGTCCGATAGCTGCCATTCCATTAGGCTTAGATGGACTCGGAACCAGTCATGCAGCAGGCCTTGTATCCTTTATTGTTTTCACAGATGCCGTTCTCGCTATGTTTTTGGTCTGGAACTTCGATTATGCAAAGAAAATACCAGGTATAGGAAAACTTGTAGAAAGAGCAGAGGAAAGTGGCGAGAAGGCAATAAGTAAATATAAATGGGTAAAGCGATTTGGGGTTATAGGGGTTGTCGTTATAGTTGTATTTCCGCTTCAATGGACGGGAGCGGCGGTAGGTGCAATAGTAGGTAGGCTAATAGGAATGCCCTCTTTGATAACCTGGTTTGCGGTGGTTATTGGCACTTTTATCCGTTCTACGCTTACAGCACTTATTTCTATTGGCGTATTGTCATTCCTGTAATTATAGCCAGGGTGGCAGAGTGGACAAATGCGGTGGCCTCGAGAGTCACTGTCCCGCAAGGGACGCTCAGGTTCAAATCCTGACCCTGGCGTTAAGAAAAGAGTATTGCCCACATAAGTAGCGTTGCACATCTTGCGAGCTCGTTAGAAGCACCTATGACATCGCCACTTACCGCACCAAATTTCTTTTTCGCACCGTAAGAAATAAAAATTGCGACTGCGACGCCGGTAAACACGATAAAGAACCGAAAATGAAAAGAACCAGCAAAAATTAAAGCAATGAGCACGGAAGAAAGAAGAGCAACCACGTATTTCAGCAGAGAGGAAGACCGTATAAACAAAGCCCCCATTCCCTGTCCCATTCCCCCTTCTACATCGAATCCTTTGCCAAGTAACGTGCAAGTATTCATGCTTATCTTTGCTGAAACCTCTGCGATTACGAACACCGAAGCAAAATAATAAAATGAGACTGAATCAAAGTTAAAAGTAGCCTCTGTGAAGTCTCCGCATACGGTCTTAATAGCAAATAAACTCAAGAGTAGCACAAAGATAGCAGCGAACAAGCCCGCTATTCCTATTTTCTCGTCCTTCATCGCTTTTATCTTTTCTTTTCTGCCTCCACTTGCCATTAATCCGTCGAAGAAATCCGCTAAACCATCCAGATGCATCAAACCCGTGACGAGATAAATAGCGAGAAGCGTGAGCAAAGAAGCGATTTCAGTTGCCGAAACTAAGAATCCAAAAGAAACAAATGCTGCTGCCGATACGAGTAAGCCAATCAATAAAGCCGCGAAAGGGAAGAGGTAACTCCTGACTGCTACTTCTTCTATTTTTATTTCTTTTCTTACGGGTATTTGCGTCAAGAAACTGATTATATCGAGCATTGTTTATCCTTTTCTTCCAACGGGCATTATATATAGTGGATTTTCTTGCTCTTCCGCATTCACGATTTCTTTTACTTTATCCTCACTAAATGCGCCTATGACTACCGTTCCGAGGTCTAAGGAAACAGCCTGCAAATAAACGTTTTGTGCCGCATGCCCGGCTTCCATACGCGCATATCTAATTCCTCTTTCTTTGTATTTCACTGTTGTTCGCTCATAAACCGCAGTGAATACGATGTCTATGGCTGCGTCTTTTACGTGTTCTTGGTTCGGTCCGAGAGCAGCTTCTGCAAGCTCAGCCCTTATGTCGCCATCCTTAACTTTTTCCAGTTCATGTTCTTCCGGTCTATACCTGTAAGCGCCTTTGTCAATGCCCTCTACATCTCCTGCAACCAAGTATAATTCAAGCGGATAGAGTGCACCAGCAGAAGGTGCTGTTCTTCCTCCCCAAGGCGAGGTAATACCCTGAGCAGCCCAGAGTAGCTGCGATACCTCCTCAATGGTTAAATTATCACCGGAATAAGCCCTTATTGACCTTCTTTTCGATAATGCCTCTTCCACCGATATGTTACCTGCATATCTTGGCTCTGGAAGTTTTATTCTTCCTCCTATCTCTATTTTCTGCATAGTTTCCTCTTCTACGGGCTCTGCTGTTTTGTCCGGAATAAGAAGAGAAAGCGATATTGCTATTGCCGTTACTAATACGATTACTATAACCACGCTTATTATGGTTTTAGTTGGCATTCTCATAGCTTGTAATTGAGTTCAACGCCCAGGTCGGGATTTGAACCCGAGTCCGAGCCTCGACAGGGCTCAATGATAGGCCGCTACACCACCCGGGCTTTTATGCTTTATTATGCTTTATAATCCATTTATACATTATATAACTTATATCTTTACGAAATAAGTTTTAAATGTCAAATCTTTCTAACAAAAAAGAAAAGCAAAAGTGAGAAGTGATAAGTGGAATGGCAACAAGAGGTAAGAAGGCAGCGGAAAAGGTGAAAGTATTGATGGACAAGACGGAGCGAATAAGAAACATAGGCATCATCGCTCATATAGACCACGGGAAGACTACTTTGACAGATAACCTACTCGCAGGAGCAGGGATAATATCGAAAGAATTAGCAGGCGAGCAACTGTTTACGGATTTTTATTATCTGGAACAAGAAAGAGGGATAACGATATTTGCTGCAAATGCATCTATGGTTTATGATTACAAGGGTGAAGATTATCTCATAAATCTTATAGATACGCCGGGGCACGTTGACTTCGGTGGCGATGTGACGAGGGCGTTGAGAGCCGTTGACGGTGCCGTGGTTGTCGTTGATGCCGTGGAGGGTGCTATGCCGCAGACCGAGACCGTTCTGAGGCAGGCGATGAAAGAAAACGTGAAACCCGTTCTCGTCATTAACAAAGTTGATAGGATGATAAACGAGCTGAAAGTGGATGTGCAAGAGATGCAAATCCGGCTCGGCAAGATAATAGACAAGGTAAACAAGCTGATGCAGGGGATGAAAAAGGATAGATACGAGGAATGGAAGCTGGATGCAGCAAAAGGCAATGTCGCTTTTGGCTCCGCGTTATATAACTGGGCTATTAGTGTTCCGACCATGAAGAAGACAGGGGTTGGCTTCAAGGAGGTAATCGAGTATTGTAAGCAGGAGAACATGAAGGAATTGGCGATAAAGTGCCCCGCTTATGAAGCCATTCTTAATATGGTGACAGAGCATCTTCCTAATCCTTTAGAAGCACAAAAGAATCGAGTTCCGGTGATATGGCGTGGAGATGCCGGAAGTGAGATAGGGAAGAGCATGGCGAGCTGTGATAGGGATGGAGAAGTCGCTTTTATGGTTACCGACGTATCTGTGGACCCGCATGCAGGAGAAGTTGCCACCGGCAGACTTTTTAGTGGAACCGTGGAAAAAGGCAAGGAATTATTCGTCTCCGGCATGTATAAAAAGAACAGAATTCAGCAGGCATGTATATTTATGGGCGAGGAGCGTGTAGAAGTGGATAAGATACCTGCGGGCAACATAGCGGCACTCGTGGGGCTGAAGGAAGCTATGGTGGGTTCCACGCTTTCTACTGCTGAGATGGTTCCATTTGAAAGCATAAAGCATTACAGTGAGCCTGTCGTTACGGTTGCGGTGGAAGCGAAGAGCACGAAAGACCTGCCTCGACTGATAGATGTAATCAAGAAGTTTGCGAAAGAAGACCCGATGATACGTGTGGAGATAAACGAGGAGACCGGTGAACATTTAGTCTCGGGAATGGGCGAGTTGCATCTCGAAATAATCACGCACCGGATAGAGCAGGATGAGAAAGTTCCTATAATCGCTTCACCACCCATTGTCGTTTTTCGTGAGTCAGTGGAAGGAAAGGCAGGTCCCGTGGAAGGGAAATCGCCTAACCGGCACAATAAGTTCTATTTTGTAGTCGAACCGCTGGGTGCAGAAGTAGTGGAAAAGATACAGAGTGAAGGTATAACCGTGGGCAAAGACAAGGTCTTGATGCGCGATAAGCTGATGGAAGCGGGAATGGACAAACTGGAAGCAAAGAAAGTCGTTAATATCCTCGAGGGTAACGTGTTGGTGGACATGACAAAAGGGGTTCAATATCTGCGAGAGACGATGGAGTTAATTCAAGAGGGGTTTGAGGAGGTGATGCTGAAAGGACCTTTGGCAAAGGAGAAGTGCAGGGGTGTAAAAGTAAAATTGATGGACGTGAAGTTGCACGATGATTCGATACACCGCGGACCTGCACAGGTTATTCCAGCGGTGCGAAGCGCTATACTTGCCGCTATGTTGCTTGCGAAAGCAACCTTCCTTGAACCCATACAGGAGGTATTCATAAGCATACCGCAGAATTTGCTTGGTAACGTAACGCGCGAGATACAGGGTAGAAGAGGGCAAATAATGGACATAATAACCGAAGACGAGATGGTGTCATTGAAGTCCGAATCGCCAGTGGCAGAGATGTTTGGCTTCGCTGGCGACATAAGGTCCGCAACCGAGGGAAGAGCGCTGTGGAGCACCGAGTTCGCTGGCTTCAAGCCCATACCTCAAAGTCTGTTCGGCGAAAAGGTGATGGAAGTGAGGGAAAGGAAAGGGATGAAGCTGGAAATGCCAAAAGCAGCCGATTTCGTGTCTTAAAAAGAGAAGTTTAGCGCAAATTCTCTCACCGCTTCCAAACGCTTGTCTTTACCAAGAACAACCTTCTTCAACATGTATTTTTCATCAGAAACACTGACATAGACCGCTAATTCAACCTCTTCTCCTTTACAATAAGCATGCACACCGACTGGAATCGAACATCCGCCACCTATTACTCTTAATACTTCCTCCTCCACCTCCGCTTCTATCCTCGTCTCCGCATCGTCTATCCTCTTTAGAATCTCACTATCCTCCGACCCTTTCCTCGCAACCACTGCAATTATCCCCTGTCCGGGTGAAGGGACAAAAGGGTCGCAATCAAGCCTTTCATATTCTATATCCAGGTTCATCCTCTCAAGCCCTGCTTCCGCAAGAATCACACCATCGTATTCGCCTCTTCTAAACTTCTCAATCCTCGTGTCCACATTACCCCTGATGTCCTTTATCCTTACTTTTACACCACTTTCCACCGTGTAATTCAAAAATTGATACTTCCGCCTCACACTTGAAGTCCCTATCACAGCACCGTCCGGCATATCGTCCAATCTATACTTCGACACCAGCGCATCATAAGGAGAATCACGAGGCAAAACCGCTGACATCTCCAACCCCTCATCCCTTTCCAAAGGTATATCCTTCATACTATGCACTGCAATGTCTATTTCTCGCGCTAAAAGCAGCATATCAAGTTTTTTAACGAAAACACCCATCGAAGGCATTTCATATAGTCCTCTGTCCGTCAAGACATCGCCTAAACTCCGCACCGTCTTTATCGTAAGTTCATATCCCAATCCCAGCTCTCTCAACCTTTTACATGCCTTCTCAGCCTGCAATAGCGCCAGTTTACTGCCTCTCGTCCCTACAATCATTTGTATTTTTACTTCTACTCTACAAATAAAGGAAAGCGTATTGAGTAGCGGTTTGCAACTCACGTCTCAATTTCCTTATATCCTCCCGATAAATAAAAATTTCGTCATTACCTTCACTTCCGCCTTCTTTTTCTTTCCCCAATATCCTCCTTACTATCTCGCAATCCCGCTTTCCATGCACCTTTGCTATTCCTCTACCATAACCAGACGTTAATTCTATGTATATAGGAAGTCGTAATTTTCCATAATCCTCTTTCGGGATCAGTTGCGCTATCTTCTCCAGTTCTTCTCTTTTTATTCGGTGAGCGGAATTATCTCTTCCCTGCACGGCAGGTTTGTCTTCGTTCAGCAAAGCTAAAAGTGTCTTTCTTTCAACAGGCAAATGCTTGTTCAGCGCTTGAACTGCCTTTGCGATAACTTTATCGTCAAACCCACCTTTTGACATCTTGCTACCTCTAAAGTTTTCTTATAAATAATCTTTATATAGAACTACAAATATAGAAAAAGTGGTGATATGAAATGGCACAATTAGGTGGAACACCGGTTTTGATATTAAGAGAAGGAAGTGAGCGAACAAGAGGAAGGGATGCGCAGAGCAGGAACATCATGGCAGCGAAGACCATTGCTTCTGCCGTTAAGTCCACACTCGGACCGAAGGGAATGGATAAGATGCTGGTGGATTCAATGGGCGATGTTGTCATAACAAACGACGGGGCAACGATATTAAAGGAGATGGATATAGAGCACCCAGCGGCGAAGATGATGGTGGAAATAGCGAAGACGCAGGATGAAGAGGTTGGAGATGGAACAACGAGTGCGGTAGTCATTGCAGGCGAGTTGCTGAAGCGTGCGGAGGACCTTCTTGACCAGGAGGTGCACCCAACGTTGATTGCAACGGGGTATAGATTGGCGGCGGAGAAAGCGTATGAGATATTAGATAGCATAGCGAAAGATGTCTCGCCAACTGATGAAAAAACGCTAAAGATGATTGCAATGACTTCTATGACGGGAAAGGGTGCAGAGGTTTCGAAAGATATGCTGACTGACCTTGCAGTGGATGCGGTGAAAACGATAGCGGAAAAAGGCGTTAAGAATATAGACATGGACCATATAAAGCTGGAGAAAAAAATGGGTGGCGGCACTGACGATACGGTGTTGATAAAAGGCATGGTGATAGACAAGGAACGAGTGCATCCGGGGATGCCAAAGACAGTGGAGAATGCAAAGATAGCACTGCTAAATTCGGCTTTGGAGATAGAGAAGACGGAAGTGGATGCGAAAATAGAGATTACTGCACCAGAGCAGCTAAAATCGTTCCTGGACGAGGAGGAAAAGATGCTGAAGGACATGGTAAACAAGGTAACAGATAGCGGAGCGAACGTGCTTTTCTGCCAGAAAGGGATGGATGACCTGGTACAGCACTATTTAGCAAAAGAAGGCATATTAGCGGTGAGAAGAGTGAAAGAAAGCGATATGAAGAAGTTGGCGAGTGCAACGGGCGGGAAGATATTGACGAGCTTAGAGGAAGTTAGACCGGATGACCTTGGAGAAGCAGGGCTGGTTGATGAACGGAAGATAGGTGGTGAGGAAATGATGTTCGTGGAGGATTGCCAGAATCCGAAAGCCGTGTCCATACTATTGCGAGGAGGAACGGAGCATGTAGTGGACGAGTTAGAGCGAGGGATGAACGATGGGCTGAGAGTAGTGGCTTGTGCATTGGAGGATGGCAAGTATGTAGCAGGCGGTGGTGCAGCGGAGATAGAACTGTCTCTCAAGCTGCGTGATTATGCGGCAAGCGTAGGAGGCAGGGAACAACTGGCGATACAGGCGTTTGCAGATGCTATCGAAGTCATTCCGAGGGCTCTTGCCGAGAATGCGGGTTTAGACCCCATAGATATGCTCGTGGCACTTCGGTCGGCTCATGAAAGAGGTGAGAAGAGCGCAGGTTTAGACGTGTTCAAGGGAGAACCAATGGATATGATAAAGGCAGGCGTCATCGAGCCGCTAAGGGTGAAAACACAGGCTATAAGCTCTGGAACGGAATCAGCAACGATGGTTCTGAGGATAGACGACGTAATAGCCTCGAGTGCGGCGCCACCAGGCGGTGGGGGTATGCCACCAGGAGGAGGTATGCCACCAGGAATGGGTGGAATGGGAGAAGAATACTAAGGTAATTTTTCCTTCCTCCTTTTACTCCCTTTTTATTTATTTTTTAATTTAAAGGCATTGGAATCTTTTTATTTAGCAGAAGGATAAGAGTAGAGGTAGATAGAAATGGGTAGAATAATAGGAATTGACCTTGGAACGACGAATTCCGAAGCAGCTTTTGTGGATGAAAGTGGCGATGCCAAGATAATACCGAGTGCAGAAGGAAGTGCATACGGTGGAAAGATGTTTCCATCGGTGGTGGCATTCACAAAGGATGGTCAGAGGTTGGTAGGTATAGCGGCGAAGCGACAGGCAGTGGTTAATCCGGAAGGAACAGTTCGGGAAGCAAAGAGAAAGATGGGGACCCCGGAGAAGATGTATGTAAAGTCAATAGATAAGCATTTTACACCGCAAGAGATTTCTGCGATGGTATTGCAAAAGATGAAAACGGATGCGGAGGCGTATTTAGGCGAGAAAATAGATACGGCTGTTATCACGGTGCCTGCGTATTTCGACGATAATCAAAGACAGGCGACAAAGGATGCAGGTGAGATAGCGGGGTTCGAGGTGAAAAGGATAATAAACGAGCCGACAGCGGCGGCGATGGCTTACGGGCTTGGAAAAGGAGGAGAATATAAAGTTGCAGTTCTCGACTTTGGTGGTGGCACTTTTGACGTTACTATCATGGACATAGGAGACGGAGTATTTGAGGTGCTTTCTACCAGCGGGGATACGCATCTTGGTGGAACGGATATGGATGCTGCCGTAGTAGATTGGCTCGTGGAGGGATTTAAGGATAAGGAAGGGATAGATTTGAGGAATGACCTTACTGCGATGCAGCGAATACGCGACGAGGCAGAGAAAGCAAAAATAGAACTCTCTTCTTCTGTTTCTACAACGATAAATCTGCCTTTCATCGCTGTTTCCAGAGGAGAGCCAAAGCATCTTGAGGTGACGGTTACGAGGGCTAAATTAGAAGAATTGACGGAGCCTACACTGAGAAAACTGGAGCCGCCCATAAGGAGAGCGTTAGAAGATGCAAAGTTCTCGCCTGATGATATAGATAAAATAATACTTATTGGCGGACCAACGAGGATGCCGATAGTGAGAGAACGGTTTGAGCGGATACTGGGCAAGAAGGCGGAAGGAGGGGTTGACCCGATGCAGTCGGTTGCAATAGGTGCGGCAATACAGGCAGGCATCCTTGGTGGGCAGGTGAAGGAAGAGATAGTTTTGCTCGACGTTACGCCGCTTACGCTCAGTGTGGAGACCTTAGGTGGCGTTGCAACTTCTTTGATAGAACGGAACACCACGATACCAACGAAAAAATCACAGATATTCTCCACAGCGGCAGACAATCAAACGAGTGTGGAGATTCATATTACGCAAGGAGATAGACCGATGTCCGCGGATAACACCTCGCTTGGTAGATTCCATCTGGATGGTATTCCGCCAGCACCTCGTGGTATTCCGCAAATCGAGGTGACGTTTGACATAGATGCGAACGGGATTTTGAACGTCACGGCAAAGGATTTAGGGACTGAAAAGGAAGCTTCAATACGAATAACTGCGTCAACAAAACTTGCAAAAGATGAGATAGACCGGATGGTGCACGAGGCGGAGAAGTTCAGCGAGGAGGATAAAAAGAGGAAGGAAGAGGTGGAACTCTTAAATCAAGCGGATTCGCTCGTTTATACCACGGAGAAGACGCTAAGTGAGTTAGGGGATAAGATAGCTAAAGAGCAGCGCGAGAAAGTGGAGAAAGCGAAGGATAAGCTGAAGGAATCGTTAAAGGTGAATGACATGGCAAATATAAAGGTGGACCTGGATGAGTTGACGAAAGCGTTGCACGAGGTTTCTGCGGTGGTGTATCAGGAAGCGGCGAAGAAAGCGGCAGAGGAAGCGGAGAAACAGGGTAAACAGGCAGGAGCAGGAACGGGGGCAGGAGCAGGTGAGGAGAAGAAAGCGGGTGAAGGCGAGGGTGAAGGCGATTACGTTGATGTGGATTATGACGTTAAGGAGGAGGGGGAGAAATAAAAGTAAGAGTAGGAGTAAGAGGGAGTTAACCAAATTCTCCTCTCTTTTTTAAAAAAAATCTAATTGAATGAGAATAAAAGACATATCAAAAGAGAACAGACCCAGAGAACGATTTTTAAAAACCGGAGCATCCTGTTTAAGTGATGCGGAATTGCTTGCAGTAATTCTTCAGAAAGGAACTAAAGAAGAGAACGTTATAGACATGTCCAACAGATTAATCTCAAAATACGGGTTGGATAAACTATACGATTTATCATTAAATGAGCTACAGGAAATTAAGGGGATTGGACCCGCTAAAGCAATGCAGATTATGGCTTTGTTTGAGTTTAATAAAAGGTATAATGAAGCCGTTAAAACAAAAGAAATTGTAACAATAGAAAAACCAGAAGATGTTTATAATTATTTTGTTGATGAATTAAAAGATAAGAAAAAGGAACATTTTTATGCACTTTTATTAGATAGTAAAAATAAGATAATCAAGAAAGATTTAATATCTGTTGGAACCTTAGATAATTCTTTAGTACACCCAAGAGAGGTTTTTAAGGAAGCCATTAAGAACTCAGCAGCAGGGGTAATATTGGTACATAATCATCCGTCAGGAGACCCTGAGCCCAGTGAGAATGATGTTGAGATAACTCAAAAAATCGCAAAAGCAGGCAATATATTAAATATAAAAATTTTAGATCATGTAATAATAACAGAGAAGGGATGGGATAATATAAAAATAAAATATTCCTAAGTTATTTTAGTATCATTTTTATTAGACTTCTTTTTGTATTTATTAAACTCGAAATATACTAACTCAAACAAGGCGGATTCAATTTTCTTCCTTAATTTTTCGTTATCAACTATTCTCTTATAGAAGTTCATGTTGTTGTTTAAGAGCTTACTTAATTCTCTGTCTAAATATTTAGGAAATATTACTTTTACGTTTTCCTTCGAGTTATGCTCTATCTTGTTTTTTAGTTCTTTGTCCTCTAAAAGGTTGTCTTTTACTCTGCCTAAGAAGACTTTACCATCATCTGTAAAATCAGTTCCAAATGCATCGTTAAGATCCTTAATAATTTTTGATAATTTTGCATTTATGTCAGGGGTATATTCGCCTACACCATCGGATATGGATTTTAGTTCTCCTTCAGATTCAATTTTAATTTCTTTTTTACCTTTCTTTACAATTTTATATGAATCAATATCCACATCCTGTAAAACACTAAATGGGAGAGGGTTGTTTATTGTTGGGAGTTTTTTGTTTAAGAATTTGTTAAATATAAATAACTTTTCCAGATTAACATCAGAAAAAGGAATAAGTTGTGATAGAAAAGAATAGATATTTTGATATCTTCTCAGAGTTTTCTTAAATTCAACCTGCTCCTTCTTACTTTTTTGCCTAAATTCATTTACAACAGGACTTAAGATATTGTGCAATTTAGGTTGTGATTCTTCTTTTTTCAATGCTTTAACAAAAGTTTCAACATCGGATTGATCAAATACTTGATAATCCAATAATTTCTCCTCTAATTCATACAATTTATGCGGGTCCGTAGCTTCTTCAAGGAATGTAGTTTCGTAGTATGGCTGGAACGCCTTTTGAATTACTTCTGTTTTGTTTGCAAAATCCAAAATCAAAGTATCATTTTTATTTGGATGTATTCTGTTGACTCTGCACAGAGTTTGAACAGCAGTAATTCCATTTAACATTTTGTCAACGTACATCGTGTGTAATAACGGCTGATCAAAACCTGTCTGGAATTTGTTTGCTACAATTAGTATCTTGTATTGGTCCTCTTCAAAGGCGTTTCGGATTTCTTTTTTATTTGAGAAGTCGTTCATAGAATTTTCTGTGTATTCCTGTTCGTCATGTCTAACTACGCCTGTAAAAGCCACTAAGCTTTTAATCGGGTAATTATTTTCCTTAATTAGTTTGTCAAATGCCTTTTTATATAATACGGCATGGAGTCTTGATCTTGTCACAACCATTGCTTTGGCTTTACCATTAATTTTATGGATTGTAGAACTCATGAAATGATTTAGCATGATGTCTGTTTTTCTTGCTATTGCTACGGGATGTTTTTCTACAAAATTTCTTAGTAATCTCTTAGCTTTTTTCTCATCATATTCGGGATCATCCTGTATCTTTTTAACTAATTTAAAATAGGTTGGATAAGTCAAATAATTCTTGAGAACATCAAGAATAAAACCTTCTTCAATTGCTTGTTTCATTGTATATGTATGAAATGGGTGATAATGCCCATATTCATCGGGCATTCCAAACATCTCTAAGGTTTTATTTTTAGGCGTGGCGGTAAATGCGAAGAAACTTATATTTTTCAGATTTCTATAAGATTCAATTTCCCTAATGATTTCTTCATCAACTTCATCCATTTCTTCATTATTTAATGCTTCCGCTTCTTCAAGACTATTCGTGCTGAGAACTTGTTTCATTTTTCTTGCCATTGTGCCCGTTTGAGAAGAGTGTGCCTCGTCAATTATTACCGCATAGTTTCGTTTTGGTAGGTCTTTAACCTCTTCTAAAATATACGGGAATTTGTGTAGCGTTGTAACAACAATATTGCTTCCCGTCTCTAATGCTTCTCTAAGTTGTTCAGAGTGTTTTTCTATTTTTTCTACTATTCCCTTTACTTTTTCAATAGATTGCACTTGATTCTGAAGCTGCTTGTCTATAACTCTTCTGTCAGAAACAACAATAACCATGTCATAAACCCTGTTGTCCAGGCTGTTGAATTTATTTATTAAGCCGTGTGAAAGCCACGCAATGGTTTTTGTTTTACCGCTTCCGTTACTATGTTCTATCAGGTAATTTTTGCCCGGCTTTGCATCTGCTAACAAGAGATTGGCACAATTTAGCTGATGGTATCTCGGAAAAATAGGTTTTACTGCTCTTGTATCCTCGTTTTTTTCCATATAGATGAAATTTGAGATTAATTTTGAGAGTTTGTTTATCTGCAAAATGTCATTGTATAAGTATGCGGTTTTGTAATCGGTTTTTACATCAGGGTTTTCAAGCCCCTTATTAAATGGTAAAAATCTTGTCTTCCATCCTACTAATTTTGTAGCCATGAAAATCTTTTCATCGCTCATTGCAAAGTGAACAAAACATCTTTGGAAGATTTTTTCTCTTTGGTCTCTATCTTCCTTGTATTGTTTTATTGCTTTCTCAACGCCCTGAGAAAAAGTATCTTTTAGTTCAATTGTAATGATTGGCAGTCCATTAACGGAAATAACCAAATCCAGCCTCTTACCATCTTCTTTCTGCTCGTATTCTAATTCATCAATTACAGAAAAAATATTCTTTTCAAACTGCTCAAACAAATCCGGGTTTTTCTTGTTGTTCGGTTTTGGATAGAATAATTTAAAAGAGCATCCAACATCCTTAAACCCGTTTCTCAAAACATTAATCGTTCCTTTTTTATCAATCTCACTAACCAAACGATAAAAGAATTTTTGCTCTGCTTGTTCTCCGTAAACCCTTTGGAACTTTTTCCATTCTCTTTCCTGGGTATCTTGAATAAATTTTAAGGTTAATTCAGGGTCTATGCAGGAAGCTCTATTGTAATTATGGTTGCCTCTCCGATGATAACCAGTACTGACTAAATGAGCAATTATATCGTTCTGGAATGCCTTTTCTGAAGTGTCAGTTGTCATAGTTTTTCCTCCGAAACCACGTCAAAGGCTTGTTTTATTAAAAATATAATATAATCTAACTCTTCAAAATTAGATATACCAACCTCTACATCTCCGTTACCCCATCGGCCTTTGTCTGTAACATCCTTGCATATCCCTTTTGGGTCATTTACTTCGTCAAATTGCATATTTAAGGAAAGTCGTAATCTGTTTTTTTGAGGCACGATGTCTACAAAATTAGTGGTGGTTTTATATGCAATATAAAGTTTCAAAATGTCCTCTTTAACAGAAGAATCAAGGTTAAGTATCATTTTTCGGAGTTCTTCAAATAACGGCCGCATAGTCTCTCCTTCTACTAAGTGAGGGTGATCTTCTATTGTGTATATTTTCTCAAGCTTTTCCTTTTCGATGCTCTTGTAATTATTCAGTACTTCTTCTTCTAATCCCGGGCATTCCCATATCTGTACAGCTAAATCAACGAGAGTCCTTACACGGTTTAGAATTTCATTCTCATTCCAATGTTCAAGTTTTGCTAAAGATTGATTTAATCTTATTGGGCTGTCTGCAAATCCTCCTTCCATATCTCTTTTCACTTTGAATGGTTTATAACTCAATTCAGAATTATATCCCGTTAGGGTGAGATTTCCAATTGTATGCAGGTATTTTTCATGTACCTCCTTCCAACTCTCACCCAATTCTTCTTTCCATTCATCCGACAAATTTTTATTTTGAGGTATTATATGTTCAATAGTATAGCTTTCAACACTTACTAACTCTTTTCTGTTATGATTCTCAAGTTTTCTCAATAAATAATTTCTATTCCTGAAATTATAAACATCCTTAACGATTAACTGTTCTTTGAACTCTTCATCTCTTGGAAATCGTCTGTATGAATCTTTAAGAAGCAAAGCAGCTTTAAAACTCTCTAGATAATTCTCAGATTTAATTTCTTTATAGAGGTTAGCAAATGTTTTATTTAAGGAATTGGTTGGAATTCCGCAAATAGCTCTTCTAAACACATAGCTTTCTATATATTTAAGAATTTGTATAAATTCTTCTTTTGTTATTCTTTCTTGCTTATAGTCTTCATATATCTGTAATAAGAAAGGATAAGAAACATCAACTTTCAAAATGTTAATGTCAGAGAAAACTGTTTTTATTTCATTATCTTGTTCTTTTTCTAAAGATATATTGACAAAATATTTAGAATGTTTGTAAATATCTGCAACAAGCTCTTTTATATCCTTGAAATTTTGCGCATATAATTTAAATGCTGAATAAACATCTTTGATATTCGGTATTTTTTCGGTTTTTATTGTCAAATAATCTCTCATAAATCGGTCAAATAATGCTGAATATTTGGCATACCCAAAGCTTTTTTCCATTAAAGACCAATAATCATTATAGAGATTATCCTGTTCTTGTTTTTCAAGACCCATTAAGACGTAATTTCTAATCAAATCTGCCTGAGTAAGCTCCAAACCTGTTGAGTTCAGGCTTTCAAATATTAACTGAGGGTTATCTCTTTCTCTATCTAATGATACATCAATAATGATAAGTTTATTAAGGCCTTTGAGTACATCTTCAATGTGGTTTATGGATATCTGTTCGGCAAAGAATTCATAATTCTCTTTAATTCGTCGAGAATCTTCATCAGACAGCTCTTTATTATCAATTATTTTAAAAAGTGCTTCCTTATCACTTTTTGTTAAAATTAGTTTATAGCGTTTTTCTTCTTCATCTCTATTTATCAAATAATAATTCTTTAGTTTATCAGAACTCATTTCGTTTATTGGGGGTTTTAGAACTTCGGTTAAAGCAGATAAGAGAAGAGAGATTGTTGTTAATCTCTGCTGGCCGTCTATTAATAGAAGTTTTGGAATTGTTGAAATTTGATATAATCCTTTTTTAATATAAACAATGGAACCAAGAAAATGGCTTGATATTTTTTCATCTTTACCTGCTTTAATGATGTCTCCCCATAATTGTTTGCATTCTTTTAAAGTCCAGCTATATGTTCTTTGATAAATAGGAATAATAAACTGCTTTGGTCCATTCATGAATTCTAACAAATTTGCTTCATCTGCTTTCATGCTTCAACACCTCTTACATCCACCTTGCCTGTTACAACCTGATGTATTAAAGATTTTTTATATTCTTCTAAAAGTTTGATTTTCTTTTCTATGAGTTTTATGGCTTTGTCTATTCTGGAAGTGGCTTGGTCTAACAAATTTGCGATGGCGGTTTGGGTTTGTTTTGGAGGTACAACCATTATAAAATTTTTAACAAAGTCTCCAGACACTCTTTTTTGCCCCGCTGTCCCTTCCATATAAGCCGCTCCCATGACTCTAAAAAGATGTGTCTTTGTCATATAAAACAAGTATTTTGAATCTATATTATTATGGCCTCTTAGAACATAAAATTCTGTTGTACCAAATCCAAAGCTACATTTTAAATTCTTAACCAAAGTTCCCTTCCCATTTTCAAAACAGGGGGTAATTTTAGCAACTAAAACATCATTGTCTTCAAAATAAGTATATCCTATTGAAACATCTTGATATTCTGCCATAGATTCTATATCATACTTTCCGTTTTCTGATACTGTTTCCATTGGTAAAAAATTTACTTTTAATTTAGGATTAAACACTGCTTTTTTTCCCGAAGGATTAACCATTACATTAAACTTCAATCTTCTAACTTCCCACCCTTCTGGAATCTTACCAATCCATTTTATCCCTGAATCCTTTAATTTTACATTCGGGTCAAGCCCTTTTGTTACAACATGATTTATCAGGGCGGTTCGCTTTTCTTTTAGAAGTGCGATTAGTTTTTTATCTTTCTCAATCAGGGTATCAATCTTGGCGGTTTGTTTATCCAAAAAGTTGGCGATGGCGTTTTGGTCTTCGGAATTAGGGACGGGTATTCCGATATTTCCTAAAGTATCACCATTAACATGAGGTATCCCCATACCAATTGTTAAATCTCTTAGTAGTGGTTCAAAGGATTTACATAAATACCAAGAAAAATTAGAATTGAAATTTTCAACATTCAATTTAACCATGGTAGAAGATAAATAGCCCTTCTTACCTAAAACAAACTCTCCGGCATTTGAGCCATCCCACAGTAATAGCAAATCTCCCTCACTAACCTTAATTGATTTAGGATCATTGGCACATACTATCCCTTTCCCATTTCCTCTTAAATACTCCATACTTAAATAAGGCAGATATCCTTCCTCATTTGTTTCCTCTAAATTTTCAGGGATTTTCCCCTTTACATACTTAAATCTAATTTTGTACCTTTCAGCTTCCCACCCCTCAGGAATCTCTCCAATCCATTGAATTCCAGAATCCTTGTATTTTGGATAGGGTTTGAGTTTTATATTATTACTTCCTGACGTCTGACTTCTGGAGAACCAATATGCTTTATTAATCCCAGTTTTTACTTTCTCATTCATTCTTATTCAACTCCATATAATCGGCGACGGACCATTTATATATCTGCATTCATTTTTTAATAGGCATTTATCACATAAAGGTTTTACGGGTTTGCATATCAAGGATGTAAAATCCACAATAGCAAATAGTAACTTTCCCGGATTTTTATATTCAAACAATTTTGCAGACAGTTCTACTATTTTCTTTTTTCTTCTTATCTCACCAGATAAGTTCAGACCGAAATATCTATTTATAAATCTGGCTATATTGCTATCCACAACAGGGGCCGGTTTATTAAAACAAACAGTTGAAATTGCACCTGCAACATATTCACCAGCTCCGGGAATTTCTCGCAATTTACCATAATCCTCTGGAAACTCCCCATTATGATTTTCAATGATATATTTAGCAGCTTCAGAAAAATGTTTTGCCCTCCAGTGAAGACCGAGATGCTCCGTTACCTTTTTGATATCTTTGAAATTGGCTCTTGCGAGAATTTCAATATCTGGATATTTTTCTATAAATTCGAGATAAACGTGAACTACCTGCTCGGCTTTTGTTCTATGAAGCATAAATTCTGCAATCATAATTCTGTAAGGATCCTTTGTGTGTCGCCATGGAAAGTCTCTATAATTTTTCTTATACCATAAAAATAATTTGCGACGGATATATTTTTCAATCATTTATTAACCTTCTCAGTATTATATCCATATCAAGATCCGGAGATCCCTGTCTGGCGTAATAAGATGTAAATCTTGCTATGATGTCTTTTAAAAATGGTTCATCAATTGAAGCAACACGATCATAGGAGGTAAGTTCTTCCTGATCAATTTGGTTTATGTCCTGAAAATCAATCAAGAATCCTGGTATTTGAGTGCCAAATGAAGGCAGATAATGATATCTTCCCTTTGTATTTTTTATATATTCTTCTACTTTTTTCTTCTTTGTATTGCTTTGATTTTCGATATATTCGCCAACTTCCGGGATATGACTAAATTTAATTAACTTCGCCAGTATTATTTTATTGGCATTTCTATAGGATACCCAATTTTCTCCATCTCTTTTTTGTCTCAACTCCATATCACATGCAGGTGTAAGAATCAAAAAATATTCTTCCGGATCTTTGTCTTTCAAAATATCACCTGTAAAAAAGTCTTTTTTTACCGGAGGCATGATGTACACCTCGGCAGGATGACATTTTTCAAACTTACCTTCTTCGGTCAGTTTTAAACTTTCGACTAAATGTGCAAGTATGTGCCTCGAAAGAACTTTTTCAATTTTATCTTTATTTTCAACTTCTTTTTTCCAATATTCCATGTTTTTTGCGATATTTCCCCAGAACACTTTTTGTAGTGTTTCTTCGATAATACCTCTTCTACCCATAATTTTAGTTATTCCTGTTTTGTATATATCAGTCATCTCTTCCAGAACTTCAATAGTATCTTTTTTTGTTTGCTCATAAACTTTATAGAAGACATTCGGTATCGCCAGATTGCCATCAAGGTCTCCAGGATAAGCGGTCAATACGAAAACAGGAAAACGCAAATTGCTTTTTATTTCTTTGATTATTTGTTTGCCTTTACCTTCCATATCATCACTGCCAAGTCTGAGATCTATAATTGCAGCGTCAAAATCATTAGTTCTGATCTGCTCAAAGCCTTCTTCAAGATTGTTACCGACTTCCGGTATGATTTTTATGTCCGAACCTGTGTTAAATTCATCTATTGCATCTCTATAAAGTTTTATCTGCCGTTCAGTATCCTCAATGATTATTAGTTTTAGCGTTTCATTTTCTATCATTTTTACCCTCCCCTGCTGGAAGCTCAATTCTGAAGTATGCGCCTTCAGGATCATAAAGCGCCCGAAGAACACCATTATTTCTTTCTATTGTCTCGCCTGCAATCGCCAGTCCCAATCCAGTACCCCCGGGTTTGGTGGAAAAACCGGGCTCAAAAATGAGACCATCTTTAATATGCTTCTCAGGAATACCGGGACCATTATCTCTATAATCTATAATCACTTTTTTATCTTCATGCTGCGAAGAGATAGTAATTTGCCTCTCTTTCTTGTCACCTGACATTGGCAACCAGTATAGACTATTATCAATGAGGTTTGTAAGGGCGATGTAAAAATCCTGTTCCCATCCCCGGAAAGTTACTTCTGGAGTAACTTCGTTAGTAAATTTTATCTTTTTTCCACGGAGTTCACTTTTAAATAACTCTTCCGCTCTTTTTACTACATTGTAAACATTAATATTTTTTTTCTCCCCCCGCTTCCTGACAGCCAGAGGATCAAGGCGATTAAAGAGGTCTATTAAAAGAATAGATTCCTTCCTTGTATCATCAAGCCGGTCAATTATTTTTTCGAGGAGATGAGTATTATATTCTTCCTGCAACTCTTTTATCCACCTTTCAATACGAGGAGACTGTTCCTTGAGATATTTCAAAGGCTTACGCCCCTCATGCATAATAACCATAATTATTTTACCAAGTGTTACCTGACCCTGATACATGGCTACTGTGCCCTTTATTTTTTCAAGAATATCAGCTTTCTTTTTCTCGGTTTTTGATATAATATTTTCTACTTGTGTTGATGTTTTGAGGTCTACATTGCCTTTTCTTAGCACTCCTTTAACAGACTTTTTAAGTGGCCCAAAATCAAAAAGTGCATTAAGCTCCTTCTCGATCTTTGCTGTAGTTCTACCACGGCCAGTTTTCTTTCTGAAATTAAACCTTCGCTCCTCGAGCTGTGCAAGACATTTTCTGGCTATCCCTACCAGCCCCGTATAATAATTATTTTCTTTCAATCCATCCCGTGCACTTTTTTCTTCAAGGTGTGATATCTCTTCATCGGCAATGGTTATGAAGCCAGCAATTTGATTACTGCCGATTCTCAAAGATGGATTTTGTACTCTTTCTTTATCAAGCTGTAACCAGTCGTATCCTGGTTCGCCATAAGGTCTGATACGAAAACCATTTCGGTAAACACTCACTCCACAAAGTTCATTGAGAAGTTGCCTTGTTTCACTTTTACCAAGATATTTTCCAGTATCTGGATCTTTTAATCCTCTGCTTATCAGATTTTCTATTGCATCTACTTCGCGGTCAAAAACCCTGAAATCCAGCTCAAGAGGTCCGCATAACATTCCTTTATCAAGAATAACATGAAAGTTTATTTTCTCTCCGGGAATATTTTTTTCGACCTGATTTTCATAAACCAGAGAAACATTTCCCCTTTCATCTACTTTCCCGGATAATCTGTAATCAAATAATTCTAACATTGGAAAAGGCTCTATCTTTTTCTTTGTGTTATCATAATTTTCGATACCTGTATTGTTGAATTCAATTTCAATATGAAAATTTTCTTTTTCCCTGATTGGTGATACAAGCTTTCTTAATTCTTTTATGAGAAGTTCCATCTCCTTTTCTCCCCATTCTGATGCCTTTTCATGTGGTTCAATAGTTAATTCTGTTCCCGGGGTTTTCGCTGTATTGCTTAATTCTACCAAAATTTCTATTTCATCAAGGTACTTTTTTGCACTAAAAATGCTCCAGTCAATTAAAACCATAGTCTTCATGCCTGATTGATCCGTTGTTTCCATGAAAAGGTCATCCCCAAGTATGGAAGTAGCAAACCTTCCTATACCCTTTCTTCCCTGCATATAGCGGCCACTAGGACTCTTTCTTCTGGTTAATTTATCTCCTGTTGCTGGAACCATCCATTTGTTAACAACCGTTTTATAATCCATTCCATGACCATCATCTTTAATTATTATTTTTGCCTTTCTTGCATCTGCCAGATCGATAAATTTCAATTCCACATTGTTTGCATCAGCATCGTACGCATTTTTTATCAATTCAATTACTGCAGCATACACATCTTTGATAATTTTATCACCAATAGTCCGGATTAACCTTGCTGAGGGCCTGAACACAAGTTTTTCTTTCATAAAACCACCTTTTTGATTTCCCGTGCAATTTTTTCAGCCAGCAGGGGGGGGACAGCATTTCCTATCTGTCTGAACTTCGCTGTCATTGGTCCTTCAAAATAATAGTTATCGGGAAAAGATTGTAACCTGGCTGCTTCTCTTACTGAAATTGAGCGAAGTTGTTTTATGTCGGGATGAATGTAATAATGACCATCTTTAGCAAGATGTGCAACCACAGTATGTGCACAGGGCAAATCTTCAGCAACAACCTTAAACCTATCAAGGAAAGATTTCTGATTGCGATGAGTTCTATACTTTTCAGGAATATCCGTATACATGAGCCGTTTTTTATGTTTTTCCCACATTTCTATAGCCATGCGATATATTTCTCTATCTCTGTCATTGATTTTCCTTGTGATATGGAGAGTTAAAAAATCTTCTTTAGAACGCAGTCTATATTTTTTAAGATATGGGTTTTGCTCCGATGTATAGTTGCCATATATAATTTTCTCGCCGAACAGTAAAGGAGGTAGATCTACCAGAATATCTCTTACTTTATAATTCGTAATCTCTTCATTCTTTTTAAATTCGGGATAATGGAAATCAAGCTCTTTTCTCCACCCTATTACTATAACTCTTTTTCTATTCTGAAGCACACCAGAATCATAGGCATTTAGAATTTTATAATCCACCGCATAGCCGGTACTTTCAAAATGTTTTTTTACATCTTCCCAGAGCCTGCCATTACCTGCAGACAGAAGTCCCGGAACATTTTCAAAAACAAAAACTTCAGGTTCAAATTTCTTTAAAAACTCAGCATACAATTTATAAAGATAATTTCTTGAATCATTTTCCATATTGTATGGATCCCTTGCTCTCCCAACAAGAGAATATGCCTGACAGGGTGGTCCTCCGGCAATTACTTTTATTTTTTCCAGACCCAATCTCATAAGGTTCTCTTCAATTTTTTCAAATAAAATAGCAAGGTTCTCTTTTTTGATCTCTTCATCTATTACCATAAATGGGTAGTTCTCAGGAAGATAGGAATACAATTCATTGCGGGATATTTGTCCTTTTAAATAGGTACGATACACAGAAAGTTTATTTTCTTTCTTTAAATAGTGATAGGTAAGCCGGGTTTTTGTTGTTAATGATGCGTATTTATCCATTTCTATATGTGTTACGGGAATAAAGCCAGCTCTCAAAAATCCTTCAGCAAGTCCACCTGCACCTGCAAAAAGTTCCATATATGTAAGTTGTCCAGCCATCATTCTATCACTCCCCTATGTACGCCCTTAGCAGGGCCAACTCTTTTAATAATTCCTTTTTCTTTAAGATTATTTAAATTCCATTCAATACCCTTCACAGTAATTCCCGGCATTTCTGCCAATTCACCTCTTGTTATTTCGGGAGTATTTTTCATTAAACCTATAAGTTTATCCATAATTTTTTTCCTGGTTTTTTCCGCATCACCAGTTTTCAGGATAAGTTCAAAATCTTTCTCATTCATTCTACAACCCCTCCTTCAAAAACTCCTGAATCTCACCAGTAACCTCTTTAATGCCTTTTTCAATCTCCTCCAATGACCTTGGTGGTTTGTATTCATAAAAATATTTTGTAAAGTTAATCTCATAGCCAATTTTATCCTTTTTTCTGTCCATCCACGCATCTGGATAATAGGGCTTAACCTCTTTTTCAAAATATTCCTCTATGTCTTGCTTTAACGGAATCTTCTCAGAATCTCTTAAATTTGAGTCTGGCAACTTATTGCCTTTTTTATCCAGAACATAATCAGCAGTATCGTCATGCTCAGACAAAGCAAGAATAATATTTTTTATAAAATTTGGTGATAAATCAAATCCTTCCAACGCTTCTTTAACTCTGACTTCAAATTCATCCCAATTCTTGTATAAATTATTTCCAATCGCTTTTAAGGCATTAATAATCTGTTCTTGTTTCTTCTTTCCTTCTTCCTCTTCTTTCAGTTTTAATTCAGGATATTTCTTTTTACTCTCAGCCAACTTTCTAAAAACAGGAATTGAATAAAGATTCTCAAGCCTTTCTTCCGTGACTTGATAATTCAACTGCAAAGGTCTTTCAACAATGACTTTGGTATATCCAAATACTTCATTATCAAAGATTTTACAATATTTGTTTTCTTCAAATTTGTCATACAACTCAACAATCTCCTTATTATCGTCAGCAGAAAGATAATTCCTTTTATTTCCTAAACTTTTCCGCATTTTTTTAAAGAAAGAAGTAGCATCAATCAACTGTATCTTTCCAACTCTTTCTGAAGGTTTTTCATTAGTCAATACCCAAATATATGTATGAATGCCCGTATTGAAAAACAATTGATCTGGTAATGCAATTATTGCTTCAACGAAATCAAAATCATTCTCAATCATCCATTTTCTTATATCGCTTTCTCCCTGCCCGGCATCCCCCGTAAACAATGGGGAGCCGTTTGTAATCACAGCAATTCGTGATTTTTCCTTTAATTTCATCTTAGAAATCATGTGCTGCAAGAATAACAACTGCCCGTCATTTATCCGCGGTAGTCCCGCTCCAAACCTTCCTCCAAACCCCTTTTCGGCTTCGTTTTTTACTGCATCTGCATCCTGCTCCCATTTTCTCCCGTAAGGAGGATTAGAAATGATAAAATCAAATTTATCATCATGGAATTGGTCTTTTGAAAGCGTGCTGAAAGGACCCTTGATATTCTTATCGTTCTCTCCTTTCATCAGCATATCTGCCTTACAAATGGCATAAATCTCTGGATTAACTTCTTGTCCAAATAAAACAACATCAACATCCTTATTTATACTCGTGATAAAATCTTCACAACTTGTGAGCATGCCCCCTGTACCACAGGCAGGGTCATACACGGTTTTGATAATATTCTTCTGTTTCAGATTCTCGCCATTCTCAACAAAAATTAACTTGGTCATTACTTTAACAACATCTCGGGGAGTAAAGTGCTCTCCTGCTTCCTCATTTGACTGCTCTGCAAATTTTCTAATTAACTCTTCAAAAATAGTTCCCATTTCATGATTAGAAACAATATCCGGATGGAGGTCAACTTTTGATTCTGAGAATTTTTTAATTAACCGAAATAAAAGATCTGCTTTAGCCAATTCTCTGATACGCTCTTTAATTTTAAAGTTCTCAAAAATATCTTGAACATTGCCGCTATAACAGTCAAGATAATGCATTAAATTCTGTTCAATATGTTCCGGGTCTTCAAGCAACGCCTTAAAATCGTATTCTGAATAAGTATAAAACCCTAATGGATTCCCATTTTTATCCTTTGCAACACTTAGAAGAACAGGTTCCATATTTTCAAACAGGCCTTTGTATTTGTTGTAAGCTTCAAGAACTGCTTTTTTTGAATCACTTAAAGCACAATCAAATCGTTTAAGAACAGTAAAAGGGAGGATTACTTTTTGATATTCGTTTCTTTTATATACACCTCTCAACAAATCTGCCAGGTCCCAGATAAAGCTAATCTTTTCTTGAAAATTACTCATTTTCCCGCACCCTCTATTAAAGAAATATTAGGCATATTTATAACTATCCGTACTCTACCGTTAAGATTGTTCAATGTTTGAAACCGCAATTCAACTACCAAAGAAGAATTTCTCAGGTCAGCCAATGCGAAACTTCGGGAATACGAAAAATCCTTGGATTGAAGACACACTTCAATCCATTCTAAATCTTGTTATTTAAAATTGAAGTCCAACTAATGAACCTGGTAAAGTCGAAAAAACGATGTGGAATGAACTTATAGTAATCGCTGAAAGAAGATGAATAAGTTAAAAAAGCTTCTTTCCACAATGAAAACATTTAAATATTTATTCTACTAATACAATAGACTAACTAAAATCAATCTACTAAAACAGGCGAGTAAAAATGGCGCTTAAAGACGTAACATGGCGGCTGGTATATGACCGGTTATGGCTAAGATTTAAGGTAAAAGAAATCAGGTTTGAAGATGCTTTAGAAGTTATATTTGGAAAGAAAAAGCGCAGTGGTAAGGAAGTGAAATATGCCTCCAAATTACTAAACGAGATAGAAGACAATGCCTATGCAATCCACACCAGAGCAAGTTATGACCAGAGGGTCAGATTGTACCGACTCCTTAACCCCGAAAAAGTGAGCAACGCAAGAGCCGTTTATCAGACGGTACATCAGAAGGGAAGAGGGTTTACATTTGAAGATTTATTAAAAGAGGCGAACAGAGCAGTTAAATGGAATTATATGTACATAAAAGATAGTGCTATCGGATTCTGGACGAACTATTATCGTTCCATAGATATTCACCACATCACTGTTCTCGAAGAGGATTTAGATGGCTGGATAGCTCTTTTTAAGCTGTGGGACACCCAGCT
>JAUVZJ010000004.1 GCA_030602585.1 Candidatus Methanophagales archaeon
TATACTATTTCTTTTTCACAATTATAAATATTCCACATTTTTATATTTCCCTATAATGGAAGAAGAGATAAAAAAAGCGATAGATTTTGTAGCATCGAAAAATGCGAAATACGCTGACATCCGCATGGAAATGGGTCACGCAACGGTTATCGAGCTAAGAGACGATGTCTTCAGAGAGATGAGCTATGGCATAGACCAGGGCATAGGTGTAAGAGTCCTCTATAAGAATTCGTGGGGATTCTCTTCCTCTAATGACCTTTCAAAACCCGGGCTGAAAGCTACTTTTGAAGATGCTTTGAACATCGGTAGAGCGCTATCGCTATCAGAATCGAATAATAAGAAGAAGGCGGAAGCCATAAAAATGGCAGATGCAAAGTCGAGTAATGACTATTTTAAATTAAAGCCGAAAATAAACCCCGAAGATGTCGGCATTGAAGAGAAGAAGAGCATGGTTAAAGAAGCGTATAAAGCGGCAAAGAAACACTCCACGCTTATAAAAAGCATTTCTATCTTGTATTTAGATGGTTACGAGGAGAAGATATATGCAAATTCCAATGGAAGTTATATTGTAATGGAAACGCCGGCAGTTTTTATGCGTGTGCGTGCAGTAGCGAGAAAGGGGAACGTCTTGCAAGAAGGTGTAGAGAGTATAGGCGCAGTGGCAGGTTTTGAAGTCATAGAAGAAGAAAATCCTGAGAACGTAGGCGTAAAAGCTGCGGATAAAGCTGTGAGGCTGCTTGACGCTGAACTGCCGCCTGCTGGTGAACTGCCTGTGATAATGGACAACAAGCTTACGGGGGTTTTCATGCACGAAGCGCTTGGGCATTCCGCAGAAGCCGATCACGTTTTATACGGTGAATCAATACTAAAAGGGAAATTGGGGGAGGAGATAGCATACGAAGGTTTAACTGTTGCTGACGACCCGACCATCGAGAACTCGCATGGATATTATAGATATGACGATGAAGGAGCGAGGTCAAAACGAACAGAGATAATAAAAAACGGCGTTTTAGTTTCTTTTTTGCATACGAGGGAAACCGCAGGCAGGTTAGATGCGATGCCAACCTCGAATGCGCGCGCTACGGATTATTCTGAAGTTCCTCTGGTCAGGATGAGCAACACGGTTATTGAAGAAGGGAGCTGGAATTTTGAGGATATGCGGGAAGATATACGGTTTGGAATCTATGCCAGAGGTATGCGTGGAGGGCAGGTGGATACAGTAAGGGGCGAATTTCAGTTCAGCGCAGAAGAGGCATTCCTGATAGAAAAAGGCGCTTTTTCAAAAAGGCTAAAAAACGTTTCCCTCTCCGGTAGGACTCTGGACGTATTGAAAAACATAGATGCCATAGGGAATGATAAAAAGCGAGGCACAATAGGTTTTTGCGGTAAAGATGGTCAAGAGGTCCCTGTTTCGGAATACGCTCCGCATGTCCGCGTGAAGAGTATATTGGTCGGTGGGGCTTCTTCTTAGGCTACTCTTTTTACATTTACAAAACTCTTTCTTTCTAAACATCAATTTATGAAATTGTTTGAAAGGTTAGAAAAGGAATGAATCAAAGTGAAGAGAAGGAAAAGCCAGAAAGAATACCCTGGGACGAATACTGGATGAATATCGTAAACGACGTGGCGAAGCGTTCAACTTGTTTGCGAAGGCAAATAGGTGCATTAGTGGTTAAAAATAACGCGATAATATCTACGGGCTATAACGGCGCACCGCGCGGATTCCCGCATTGTCTCGATGTCGGATGCCGGCGAGATAAATTGAATATAGCATCGGGTGAAAGACACGAGGAGTGCGTTGGCGTACATGCAGAACAAAATGCGCTCTTACAGGCGGGTAGAGACGCAAACAGCGCTACGCTATACGCAAACGCATTCCCGTGCAAGATATGTGCTAAATTAATAATAAACGCAGGGATAAAGAATGTAGTGATGTCAGGGGAATACAGCGATAAAGAAGGATTGGAATATTTGAAGATGGCGGGCATAGAGCTCGTTTATCTTTGAGCTTTGTTTAGCTCCTTTTATAACCACAAAACAATAAAAAGATAGCTGACGTACACAGCAGCCAGCACACACGCCTCTTTTTTACCCAGACTTTTTCTGAATATAATTACGCCTAAGAAGACGAAGACAGATAATAACAGATAGAAAGCGGATAGCCCTATACTTCCATGAATAGGAGTTACAGCTACGAAACTGAAAGGCAATCCTATCCCAGCTAAAATATCGAAAATATTGCTCCCAACTGCGTTAGAAACCGCTAAACTCCCCATTCCCTTTAGTGCTGCTTGCACGGATACGAAAAGGTCTGGAATCGAAGTCGCTATCGCTATAATAATCAAGCTAAAAAGCGATTCAGATAAACCTAAAGAATTCGTAATATAAATTGTTGATTTCACCATTATATAAGCACTCAAAGCTATACCGACAATTCCTATGCCCGTATAAAAAACCGCTTCCTTTGTTGTAACATACTTGAACTCCTCTTTTGGAACGAACTTCCCGTTAATCGCATCCCGGAAAAGCCAGATGAAATAGACAACGTAAAGCAAGAACCAGGTTAGCGCCTCCCAGCGTGTCAAAACACCGTCCATAATCGTCACTATCGTCACTATCACGGCGAAGAGGTAGTATGCACCATCCCTTTTGAGCACTTTATCATCGAGAACGCATTTCCTCACCCATACAGAAAAAGCAATTAATAACGTGATATTAAAGATTGCCGAGCCCACAATCGTCCCTATACCAATATCTGGATGCCCTTCCACAACAGAGAAAACGGATGCACCCATTTCCGGCGCACTGCTTACAATTGCCGCCACCGAAGCACCCACAACTGATTCAGGCACGTTGAATCGTTTAGCAAGAGAGCCTAAACCGCTCACAAAAAGGCCCGTTAGATAAAAGAACGCTATAAAACAGCCTATCAGAGCAAGAAAGGCAACCCCTAACCCCAACCCGTAGTTCAATCTCTTCACCTCTCACTTCTCTTTTTTAGCTTATTTTTGGAACAAAGACAGACCTTGAGAAAAACAAACCAAAAAATTCTTCTGTGGACAAAATCTGGTCGACACCTGTTTTTTTGAGTGCTTGAATTACTTTTGGAATCCTTTCGAAGCCATTTCTGGTACATCGCCACGATCCTTAGCGAGAGTACAGCGCCTATAAGAAGGGCTAAGGGGAGCATTATTTTTGTATATCCGGGGGCAATTGTATCCGGCAGGAGAAGGCAAATAAGAGAGGGGATAAGCATGAGAGAAACTACGGCTTTTAAAAACAACCTCGGGTTCATGTTTTTAAGTATAAAAGAGATATTATATAAAAGGAATAGCAGTACTGAAATTTCAAAAGGCATTTTAATTGAACTCAGCGCAGGAGAAGTATGAACAAAAATAGGGCAATGCAAAAGAGGGATTACGAAACCTACACGGAGTTAGAGAGTGTAATTCAAGAAATGGACGGTCTTGTAGATGCCATTATCGTTGAAGGCATCCATGACAAAGAAGCGTTAGAAGAGATGGGTATCACGAAGGAAATAGTGACGTGTTCTTCAAGGTCTTATAGCGATTTCGTTGATTATCTGAGGAGCAGGCATAGGAAGGTTGCTATACTGACCGACTATGACAGAGCCGGTAAGAAATTTAACAAAAAATTGATAGCAAGGCTGGAGCATGAGGGTGTAAAGGTGGAGAGGAGGTATAGGGAGAAAATAGGCAGGGTATTAGGACTCAGGGGGATGAAGTGCATAGAATCAGTGAACTCACTCATGAAGAGGATTTTTTGACATTAACGCCGAGAATAAATTTTGTTCATTATGCTTCTTAGCTCCGCCACGCTAAATTGACCGGGTGCTACTTCTTCTCCTTCTACGGACCCGTAAGTCAATACAGACCCGTATAGTGGTGCAATTACTCGCAGATGCTTTCCTACTGGTCCCATTCCAATAGTGGCTAACAACTTACCTTCACTTGATATATTATATGTCAGGTCGAGTAAAAGCAAAGTATCGCTTAGCGTCCCCGGCGTCACTGCAATCTTTGCAATGCTTCCGCCTTCTTCATACATACCCGCAATAATTTCCAATATATCAGAACGGCCTGGCATACCTTTGAAATCATGGAAAGAGAAAATAACGGGAATATGAAGACTTTTTGCCTTTTCCATTATCGCAGTTTTCACCTCTTCGGCAGAAAAAAATTCGATGTCCACGGCGTTTACCCTGACAGTTTCGAGAATGCCGCTCAACATACCTATCCTTTCTTCTTCAGTGCCTGCGAACGAGCCACCCTCCTCTTTTTTCCTGTTCGTCACTATTACAGGCATTTTTAGCCTCGCAACGAATTCCTTCAGCCGTTCTATGCTTCTTTCTTCCTCCTCCAGAAGGTCTATTCTCAACTCTATTACATCCGCGCCACTTTCCTTCGCATCACGAATGGACAACCTTCTCATTACGCCGACTATAACAGGTGCTCCCCCTGATAATTCTACTTCGCCTATTTTTTCCACTTTTGCCTCCCTGAAAATTGTATTTTATAGAATAAGGGCAAAGATTTTATAAAGTAATTTATACTGTTCTATAAACCGGATTACAAAATGCCGGGGTGTGGTAGAGGCTATCCCTAGGGACTGTGGATCCCTAGACCTGGGTTCGAATCCCAGCCCCGGCCTTTATTTAACATGTGATAGAAGTTCCCAAAAGGTCCTGCAATAGAGGAAAAAGAGAGTTTTTTGATGGCCTACTTAAGAACTCAACGAATCATTCCAAAAGCAGCAGCCCGAAAAAGGTTATCTTTTCATAAGGCGACGTTAGCACTTCCACTTCATATCCCGCATTCCTGACCGTCTTGAAAACGTCTATCCCTGATGCTTCCATCCCGGGTCTCACTTTGTGCTGATGTTTACAAAATCTCTTCGGGACCGAGTCTAAAACGATGCTTGACCTCTCTGGTATGCATTCATCGCAATACGCACAGCAAAGCCCGACCATTGCGAACGCTTTGTAATACCCGGCTAAAAATGCATCTCGCTCCATCTCAAACATCGTGTCATATAACTCTTTGATGGCATCCCAGAGGAAATGGTGTGTATGCGATGGCTGGACTTCTGGGTTCGGTTTAGCGTCAAATCTCGCGAGTACCGCCTTCTCATAACACTTTATCAGTTTCCTCGTCTCTTCCAGCGGTGGAACATAGGGCGGGCAGTTCAGATGCTTGCCATACGCTTTACACCCATACCTGCATTTCCACCTTACCCAATCGGCAACCTCAATCTTATCGGTGGAAATGAGTTTAAAATCCGAATGTATATCTGCCAATTCCTCTAACAGCGTATCTAAATCCTTTTTCATCTTTACTCCTTTATTTTTTAAATATAAAATGTAAATATGAACATAGCAATAAATAATAAGAAAAGTCGCAGAGACGAAAAACTGGAAGAAGAGGGTTTGAAAAAGGTATAAGGAGGGGTAATATGTGGGTTGAAGAAATTCGTGAAGAACTGAGAGGAACATTAGACGCCAAAGAGGGAGCATGTGGCATTTGCCATGACGTTCTTGAGAAAATCTGCGATAAAGGCGGGAAAGCCGTCTCTTATGAACGACCTGAGGGTGTTTTAGCCAGGATTTACGATAACGAAGGCAACGTTGTATCCGAAGACTTTGATATAGTGAGTGCACCTGCCATTCTGAGAGCAGAGCTGAACGCAGGGTTTATACCAAATCCGCTCGATTCGGAACTCCAAAAAACCGTTCCTTCGGGAGATGATATAAGGCGGGTTAGTAGTGTTTACGGATATGGGCGTGTGATAACACCTGCAAGTATCGTACTCAAGGAGGTAACTGAAAAAGGCGGACGGACGGTTATCAAGCGTGAAGGAATAGGGATTGTAGCAAGTGCTTATGAGGGAAACGGAGAAAAGATATTTGAATCTTCTGCTTCTTTTTGTCCTGTTTGTGCGGTATTAATAGGAGCTACGAGAGAGCCCGAAATCGCAGAACGGGTTAAGAACACAATGCAGGGTAAACCGAATACGGGAAAAGAAAAATATGAAGCAGGTGTTGAGAATCACTACGAGATGAAGAATGGTAAAGCATTTGTAACAATAAAACAAGGAGAGAAAATACTTGCCGACAACGTATTAGCTTGCTGTATGGTCTATGGGATGGTAAAGGCAGAGATAGTTGCGGGTTTTACACTTGCGGAATCAGCCAGGCAATTCAAGGCTTATTGCAATATATGTCCACTCAAGCATTGCTGGCTCGGGAAAACAACTGCTGCTCTGGGAAATATTATGTTAGAGCGGCTATCTGAGCTGGGTGTGGAGGTAGAGGTCACAAAGGATGGATATATCACGGCAAGAATACCCGGAAATGGCGTTATAGAAGGCAGAGGCAATTTATGTACCTTAAGTGCACTAACGGATATGCTGCTCAGGGGCGATGCATCTAAAATACTAAAGCCAAGAAGGGGCTCTGCTCCTGAGCATGAACTATGAATTGCCTGAAATGCACGAGATGATAGGATAGTGTCAATTCCGTTGTTTAGAAAATATCCACTTCCGTTACGCAATTAGGACATACTATCTTCCTTTTCACTGCTTCTCCTGTTATCCCCGGAGTCGTTATGCCTTTTACACGGTGTGCGGGATGCGTATCCTCTATCGTTATTTCTACCGAGCAGGTTTTACAAAGTGGAACGTCACAGATACTGCACCCCTCTGTTGCCTCTCTTTCTTTACATATACCACAAATCTCCGGCATTTTCTCTTTCACCCGTGGTTCCCAAATATTTCGGTCAACTCAACAGGGTATCAACATGATACTATGATTAGATATAACTATACAATAAACATTAAATAAAAATACCAAGATGCAGATGCGAGTACCTGTGCGTTCTTCCTTACGGGAGATAGAAGAATACAAAGCTGGGAAATTAGTAAAAGGGGCGATAAAGCTGAGCTCGAATGAAAACCCGTTAGGACCAAGTCCCGAAGTGATACGGGAAATAGTCGAGAGCATAGAAGAAGGTAAATTGAACCTGAGTTTGTATCCCTGGGAAAGGAATGAGGAAGAGCTCAGGGATGAGATTTTAAGTTATGTTGGCGCAGGTATGGGAAACATCGTTATAGGTGCGGGCATAGACGGTGTTTTGGATACGCTTGTCAGGATTTTTATCGAGAACGGCGATGAAGCGCTGATACCCGTACCCACGTTTTCTCTTTACGAGTCGCTGGTAAAAATAGCCGGGGGCATACCAGAGTACGTAAAAAGGAGAGCTGACTTCAGCATAGCAGCAAAAGACCTGCTTCCGACGTGCAGCGAAAAAACGAAAATGGTTTTCATTTCATCGCCAAACAGTCCAACCGGGAATTGCATATCCGAGGCTGACGTGCGTGCGATAATAGAATCCATGCCAAAGGCAATGGTGGTCATAGACGAGGCGTATGTGGAATTTGCGGATTCGTCGTTGGTGAACCTTGTGAGGGAATATGAAAACGTGCTTGTATTGAGAACCTTTTCAAAGGCTTTTGGTCTTGCCGGACTGAGGGTAGGATATGCGATAATACCGGAATGGCTCGCAAGTCATTATAAGAAGACTTCAATACCCTTCTCCGTTAATAGCGTTGCTCTAACCGCGGCGATGGCAGCATTGCGAGATAAAGAGCATTTACGCAGAAGCGTAGAGTTAGTGAAACGTGAAAGACCGTTTCTCGAGGAGAATTTGCAGCGGTTATTCAAAGTGTATCCCTCGAAGGCTAATTTTCTGCTCGTGGACGTTTCTCCACGGAAAGCGTATGAGGTGTATGATGCGCTGATGAAGAGCGGGATAATAGTGAGAGATTGTTCTTCGTTTAGAGGTGCTGGAGATTCGTTTATCCGGATTAGTGTAGGGACAAGAGAGCAGAATGAGAAGGTTGTGGACACTTTGAAAAGTTTTTGCTAACCCATACCCATTATCAAAGGAAGCGCAACCACAGTTCCAAATAAAAAATTTTTGACTTATCTTGTTTTTGTATTATCCTTTAAATACTCATAAATTTACATTTTAGTAAAAAGTAAATGATGGTGGTGATGATGAGATGAGCGAAGTTATGCGAGAAGTGTTAGATTCATTAGCGAAAATGGGGAAGCAATGGGACTTAGGGGAATCAGTGGGACGTGTCTGGGGCTTCTTACTGTTCAAGTCCTGTCCCGTAACGCAGAAGGAGATAGAAGAAGGCACGGGCTACAGCAGGGGATTGATTAGCCGAAGTTTGAAGGAATTAAAAAGGGGACCCATGATTGAAGTAAAGAGAGAGGGAAGAGAAATCCGTTATTCTGTTAATACCTCTTTAACAGAGAGTTTTAATGAACTGTTGAAGCGTTTTCTCGCTGAGAACATCGAACCGATGATTGAATTGCTATCCACGAGTCAGGATAAAATCGACGATGCAAAAGTGAGGGATACTTTTCTCGCACTCTTACACGAATACAAGAAATTAAACCTCGCTGTTCTCCTGTTCTCCAGAATAATGAACGATATAAATACGATGCCCGTAGGGGTAGAGAACATTGAAGAAGTGGCAAAGAACATTTCGATGAAGATAAGATAATGATATAAAGGAGGTGATAAGAAATGAGTAAAAATGGTAAAGGAAGAAAGTTGGTTTCGCTATGCGTTCTCGGCATGGTGCTTTTTATGCTGTTTTTGCTTGTGCCGTTTACGTCAGTGGTTCCGGTAGATGCGATTTTCTCTTCTGTTACTATAACGGATGTAACGCCTACGGAGTTGCATCCCGGAGATACAAGAGAGGTGACGGTGACGGTGAAAAACAATGGCGGCAGGGACGCAAGAGATATTAATTTGGCGTTTCAAGGCACAGAAAACGTATCGCTCATAGGACCAACTGTTGTGCACATAAATACGCTAAATTCGTGGTGCTGGAAGGAATTGGAAATCACAGTGCACGTGAAAGAAGAAGCGACTAATGGTGTTTATTCTATCCCAGTGACCTGTTCGTGGAGGGAATACTATTTTAACTCTACACTGAGCCGTTATGTGGCTACTGAGATAACAGGACAGCAATTAGGTATTTCTTTCAACGTAATAGGAAAGGGAGTGATAAATATAGGTGATGTAAGCACTGACCCTACGGACATAAGACCTGGAGATGAGGACGTTGAAATAAGAGTAGATATAGAGAATAGTGGCGAAGCAGCGGCGAAGGATGTAGAAGCAAAATTACTTTGCAATGATAAATTCAAACCTTCATGGTCTGGAACGGACCGTTCATACATGGGCAGGTTGAATTCTGGCGATTCGAAAGAGGCGATATTCCACATTGACATCGCTGAGGGCATAGAAGCAAATACATACGGCATTCCGCTGCGGATAAGATATAAAGATACGAAGGGCGAAGAATACGAGGTAATGCGGGAGATAAACATATTGGTGGAGCCGAAACCGGAATTTGAAGTCGTTTCTTTTCGCACTGAGCCCGCGGACATAAGCGCTGGCGATTACGTTACATTATATGTGCGAATAAAGAATGTGGGGTCAGAAGAGGCGGAATCTATTAGCGTAAGGTCAACGGGAGAAGCGGAAGTGCCTTTTGATTTCGATGTGAAAAGCGATTACGTAGGCAATTTGAAACCGGATGCAGAATGGACTGCGGTTCTAAGATTCGATGTGGATACGGATGCCTCGCTAAAAACATACCAGCAGGGTTTGGAGATAAGATGTATCGGAGACCGCGAGTTAGGCGATTATAATGTGTATCTTTTCGATATGATGATTCCGATAAGCGTGTCATCAAGCAGCACAGGAGGTATTTCGGTTCCCGGATTTGAGGCGTTATTCTCACTCCTCGCACTTATTTTCGGTTTTGCCATTATCGGGCAGCGGAGGACTAAAAAAGCGCACGACAAGAAAGGATAGAACGGAATGGGGCTAAAAGAAAAGATAAGTATAGAAAGGGCATTAGAACGGTTGGCTTCTTTCCAATACCTGCATTATAAGAAGATAATCGTAGCGGCACTGATTTTAACGGTGTTTTTAGGCTATGGTGCAACCGAACTGCAATTTCAAGGTGATATAGCGAAGGAGATGCCGCAGGATTTGCCTGTTTTCGTTTTACAAGATAAAATAGCGAGTAAGTTCAAGGGAGCAGAGACAATGATTATAGCCGTTTGTTTGAACGAAGAAACGGGTGCGAAAAACATACCACGGGATATAAGAGACCCAAGGGTAATAGCATCAGTGGTTGAATTGCACGAACGGCTTGAAGCGGAATCAGCAATTGAAAGTGTTCAGTCGGTGGCTCCCCTTTTTTCGCAAAGTGTCCCCGAAGATATAGAAGGTGTGAAGAGAGTTTTAGATTCTGTTCCTGGTGCAGAGCGTCTTTTCAACCGTGATTTTAGCATTATGCTGGTCTATACTTCCACTACGGCTGGATTGAGTGAAGAGAAGGTGGAAGAAGTAGCAAATATAATACAAAAGGACGTTGATTCAATTACAAAGCCCGCAGGTGTGGAATATAAAATAACGGGTATGGCGCCGATGATAATTGAGTTATTAAAGTTGATGCGTGAGGATATGGTATTCACTACACTTTTGGCGGCGGTTATCATATTCGTGTTTTTGGCAGTGCTGGAGCGCTCGTTCACAAAAGGTTTTCTCGTTTTCCTTCCGCTGATTTTCGCAATTACATGGACTTTCGGAACAATGGGATTTCTCGAAATACCGGTATCCATTAGCACGGTTATGGTGGGTGCGGTCATTATCGGCTTAGGTGTCGAATATGGGATATTCATGGTATCGCGGTATTATGAAGAACGAGAGAGATATGCCCCGGTAGAATCGTTAAAAATTGCGGTCTCTAATATAGGAGCATCAACATTTGGCTCCGCAGCAACGACAACTGCAGCATTCTTTGCTTTAACGCTTTCCGTAATGCCAATGATTCAGCACTTAGGGCAGACGCTTGCTTTAGGTATAATCTTCTGCTGGCTCGCCGCCGCGGTAGTAAATCCCTGTTTTATCGTGTTTGAGGAGCAATTGCAGGGAAAGCGGAGATTAAAAAATGCGGGATAAGCGGAGGGAATTGGGAAAAGTACCTTTGGAGAAGTATGCGAAGTTCGTATCGCATCACGCTCTCATTGTTTTGGCTATATTTCTTATTTTCACCATTTTCATGGGTTATCAAGCCTCTTCGATGGAAACAGTGGGGACATCGCAGAAGGCATGGCTTCCAGAGGATATAGAAGTGATAAAGACGTTTAATCTAATAGCAGACCAATTTGCGGGTAGCTTTGCTACTTCAACGATTGCAGTGCAAACAGAGCCAAGATATGCAAAATCCGATGAGATACGCGATGTCCGCGACCCGGAGGTGTTAAGATACGTTGATTTGCTTTCTGAACGAGCAAAGCTTATTTATGGTGTAGTGAGTGTAAAAAGTGCTGCGGATGTTGTAAAAGAAGCGAATGGCGGTAGAATACCGGGTTCTTTGCGTAGCGTGAAGTCACTGTTGGAGCATAACGAACTGGCAGAGCAGGCGATACGCAATTACATCAGCGATGATTATACGATGACTGTGGTGAGGTTGAACATATTGGAGGATGCGGATGAAGAGGAGGTGGTTGAAGAACTGAGAGAGGTGATAAATATAAAGAAACCGAGTGGTGTATCGGTAGAAATTAGCGGCGACCCGATGATACATGTAGCGATGCAAGAGCTCGCAGAGGAAACGATGCAGCGGACCTCTTTCGTCAGCTTCGCTTTAATCATTCTCATTCTCATAATCGTATTTGCCTCGATTAAATATGGGCTTATTCCGCTGTTAACGATTGTTTTTGGTATTATATGGGCGATTGGCACGCTTGTTTTGGCTGACTTCGAAATAACGCCACAGACATCGGGTGTGATGGCGATGATAATGGGCATTGGGATAGATTTTGGCATTCAGGTAACGAAGAGGTTTAGATATGAACTGAGAACGCAAAAACGTGAGGATGCAATGGTGAACACGCTCAGCAGCGTGTTCTATCCGATGAGCATAACGACGTTAGCGGCAGTGATTGGATTTAAATGCCTTTCACTCGGTAAACTGCCAGTAATGGCAGATATGGGAACGATGATGGCGACAGGTGTGGTGTTTTGTATGGTTGCAGCACTGACAGTGGTGCCGGCGATTCTGGTGTTGTTCGAGAGGGGGAAAACGTTATATGAAATAAAAAGTAATTCTTAGGTTAGATTCCAATCAATATCAATCTCATGATTATTCCAACCGTCAAAGAAACGGTAATCATCAATCCAGCCGCTTTTAGCATATCGCGGATGCCCAACTCGCGGAGCAAAACAATGAAAGAAGCAATGCAAGGGAAATAAGTGGTTAATATTATGCAAGCAATCGTCAATTGTTGCGGACTCATACCCAATGGCAGTAACATGCCAATCGCTATATCCTTCCTGAGGAAGCCCATGATCAATGCGACAATCGCTCCTTCTGGCAAACCAAGCAAAGTCGTGAGAACAGGCGAGAATACAGTTGAAAGAACGCTGATTACTCCTGATACATACAGCAGGTTCACGATAAAAACGCCTAATATGACGAATGGAACCGCTTCAGCGAGAAATCCATACGCCTTTGTCCACGTCTTTTTTAGTAAAGTTGACGGGTCGGGTTTACGATATGGCGGGACTTCCAATAATAATTCCGGACTCTCTCCTCTGACGATTTTTTTCAAGAATAAGCCTATAATAATATAGAGCACGAATAATGTGGAATAGACGATGAATATCCATTTCACGCCATATCTACCCAAAATTCCAAATATCATTGCAGACTGCGCCATACAGGGAACTGTTATCGCCATGAGCGTTGCAGCCATGAACCGCTGCTTTTCCGTCTCCAGTACACGAGTTGCTAACGTACCTGGAACGTTGCAACCAAAGCCCAATATCGTTGGCACAATCGCCGAGCCGTGCAATCCCAATTTGTGCAAGCCTGTATCCACGAGAACGGCGAGTCTTGGTAAATATCCTACGTCTTCGAGCAGACTGAGCATGAAATAAAATGTGATTACAAATGGCAGAACCATGCTGAATGGGACGTATAATCCAGTCGTTAGGAGACCTAAAGATTGCGTGAACTCCAATGATTCAATAGTGGATTTTCCTATTAATATATCGTGCAGCAGCCCATCAGGCGAGAATGAATTTACAACGCCTACTATCCACGGTCCGTAGTAATTATAGAAAATTGGGTCCATTAGATATTCAATTATCAAATTCCCTATCCCGATTATGAACAGAAACGTTAGGAGTATCACGAGTATCGCAATGGGAATGCCGGTTACTGGCTTCACGGTGGTATCTGCTATACGTTCCCAGATTGTGTGATGCCGGTGATGCACTACTTGAACTTCACTAACGATTTCACCTACTTTCAGCCACCTTTCTTCTTCAGACATCGGCTCGATGGCTTTGGATTGCCTGGCATCACGCAGTTTAGATGTGAGTTCCTTTATTCCCTCTCCTGTTATCGCACAGGTTGGAACAATCGGCACGTCGAGCAACTTTTCCAATTTATCCACGTCTATATCAATGCCAACGTGCTTTGTCTCGTCCCACAGGTTTAAAGCGACGATAGTGGGCTTCTTCCTACCTAAAATTTCCAGCGTCAAGTAAAGATTCCGTTCCAGATGCGTTGCATCTATGACGTCTATTACTATATCCCCTTCTTGAAGCATGGTTTGAGCCACTTCCTCGGCTTTTGAAGTAGGTTCTAAGGAATACGTGCCTGGTACGTCAATTAACTCGAACTTCTTTCCTCCAATAGCGGTAGTACCCTTTGTAAAGTCAACAGTCGTCCCGGGATAATTAGATGAAATCACGCTCACACCCGTCAAACGCGAAAAAACGACGCTCTTACCGACGTTTGGACAACCCATAAGTGATATTTTCTTCATATTTTCTGGATTAAAATATGCCTTGCTATACCCCACCCAATTGCTATCTGCGTTCCTTCAACGTTTATGACGACAGGACCCCTCGCAGGTTGTGTCGCGATTATTTCGACAGTTTTCCCTTCCATGAGTCCCATCGTTCTGAAGTGGCGTTGCCCCCTGATACCGTGTCCCAAAGCAACGATTTTCGCCTTTTCACCAGGGAACAGTGTGGTGAGAGGAACCACTTTTCCATCCGGGTTCACATCACGCAACTGATTCCCCATCATTTTTCATCTTTTACCCTCTATCATCCTCTATCTCTACTTTAAAGTTAGGGATACAAAAAACCTACCCTAAAAAGATTCGGTTTTGTTAAAAAAACCTAAAAAGATTCGGTTTTCGCTTAAGAACCGATGCACTTTTACTTCTCGCTGCTCTCTTCGCGGGGATGCTCTCTCGCCTTACAGAACGTTTCGAAGTGCTCCAGCCATTGTGGATAATCCGGTGCGGACTTCACGAAATGCACAAAATTTTTTAACTGCTCTATTGTTTCAGGCTCCAATTCGTGCTCGATTATGCATGCATCTTTATTCGCTATTTCCTCTGGCACTTTTATTATTTCCAGGAACGTGCTTATAGTATCATGCCGCTCTTTTACAACTCGCGCTATATCCCGCCCTTTCGGTGTTAATGTCATGCCATCGTATTTTCGATATTCAATGAGAGTCATGTCGCTCAGCCGCCTTACCATCTCCACCACGCTTGAGGGCTTAACGCTTAAAGCAGATGCTATATCCTTCACCCTCGTATATCCCTTCTTTTCCGCAATGTTCAGAATCGCTTCGAGATAGTCTTCCGCTTTTCTACTTAGCATACCACAACATTATTAGGGTAGCCTATATTTAAAGTTTTTGTTTTTTTTTACTTCAAACTTCAATATCCGTACTTATTTACCGCGGAGCCCACAGAGAACACAGAGACTCAAAAAATCATTTATCTCATCTCAGCGCTCTCCGTGATCTCGGCGGTACAAATACCAATATCCTTATATACAAGAATTAAAAATGTTGAGCCACGTAGATGATGGAAAAAACAATATTTTTCGACCTCGAAGGACCTTTATCACCGCAAGATAATGCCTACGAGGTGACGAAGCTAATAGGAAAAGAAGGCACTTTTATTTTTGAAGTTATAAGCAGATATGACGATATTATATCGTTTGATGGACGTGAAGGCTACGAGCCCGGGGATACCCTCGCCTTAATCGTGCCTTTTTTTTTGCTACATGGCATAACCAAAGAGGATATAAAGAAGGTATCAGAGCGTGCAAAGATAGTAGAAGGTGCAGAATACTTATTCGAGCGGTTACAGGCTGAAAATTGGGACATTTACATCATATCTACAAGTTACGAGCAGCATGCTTACAATGTAGGTCGCAAACTGGGAATCCCGGAGAACAAAATTATATGCACGGAGTTAGATTTAGAAAGAAGCGATTTACAAGAAGACATCTTTCCTTTAATAAAAAAGGCTCAAGAAGACATAATCAAGCTTTATTCGCACATTGACAACACGGAACTCATAGTGAATCGCTTGGACGAGTTCTTCTTCCATCAACTGCCCTCTTTGGGCTATGATATTTTTACGACGAGGGTAATAGGCGGCGAAAGAAAAGCAGAAGCAGTACGGGCGATAGCAAAAGAAAAGAGAATAGATTTACGCGAGGTCATCGCTGTTGGCGACAGCATTACTGATTATAAGATGCTGAAAGAGGTTGTAACACATGGTGGAATCGCGGTTGTTTTCAATGGTAACGAATATGCGGTTCCTTATGCCAATGTAGGACTTGCATCCGTTGATATAAGGTTTCTTCACATATTATGCGAGGCTCTTGTGCGAGGCGGGAAAGGAGCAGTGATGGACGTGGTGACGGAATGGGAAGAGAACAGGGTGGGGTTTGAAAAGAATCCTGCGGATATTTCAGATAACTGTATTACCGGCGATATAAAGGATTTTATGATGGAACAGAAACGAAAAGAGCCTTTTCCTTATTTTCATAATCTTGAGCACGCAGGCGAAAGAAGAAAAGAAGAGATAATTGAAATACATAAGCGGTTTAGGATGCAGGTGAGAGAAGAAGCGGGTAAACTGGGGTAAGGTAAAATCGCATGATGTTACACTCTCACGGCTTATTTCATATTCGCTTAATCGCTTTTTCAGGTGAGGGGATGGGTAAAATACGGTAAAGATAATTGTTACACATATACTCTGTTAAATCCTTCACGGCTTTAATCTAATAACATGATTTTCTATCCCCATCCTCCTTTACCTTTATACTTTGAAAGACAGTAAAACAGTAACATTTTTAAAAACATCGAAAAGTTTAAATAGTGATTATAATATTATAATAATTAACAAAAACGACGGGTGGTAGGGCAAATGCCTTTCAGCGGGTAAGTCCCGCCTACCACTCGGCAACTAAATGAGCTTATTTTTCTTTATTCTCTCAATCTCTTCTGATAAAGTGATATAGTTGTCCGGTATTCTTCTCATAAAAATTCTTTTAACTTCATATAATCAATTCTAAATCCAAGGTTTTCTGCGGATTTATTTAAATTTGCACCGTCAATGAACATCATGGCTTTTTCTTCCATATTTTTTACGTAAGACGAGGGATATTTATAAAACTATCGAGATTAAAATTTCAGCGTATCTTGGATACAGGCTATAAAATAAATTTAAGCGGTTTAGGATGCAGGTGAGGGAAGATGCGGGTACGCTGGGGTAAGATAAAATCGCATGATGTTACACCCTGGCTTGCTCAAAAATTAAGTCTCTAAAAGGATAGCTTTATATAAATTTTTTTATTTTTTATTTAATGTTCACTTCATGTAAACATGTTAAAGAAAGCAATAATGAATAGAAAGAGCGTGCCTATATTTGGAATCGCTTTAGTGCTTCTCTTCAGTTGGATAGTATTAGCAACCTCAACCGCCATATCCGCTTCTTCAGATTCCGATGTAGAAATATACGCCTTTGACCAGAACCCGACGGGAAGCGATGAAGGAAATGAATGGCTCAGGCTTTACAATCCTTCCAGTGAATTCCTGGATATTGGAAAATGGATTTTAGAAAACGGAGATGGAGAAAAAGAAACAATAGCTGAAGGCACTACCCTTTATCCCTTCGGTTGGTATGACCATCCCTCCCCGCCTTATCAATGGTTAGACAATGAAGATGAATTTATAATCTTAAAGGATTCAAAAGGTAAAGAAGTGTATAGGACGCCGGTATTAAGTGATACAAGAGACGATAACAGTTATTGGGTGCTTGAGGATTCAAAATGGGTTTTTGAGGTGGAAGAAGAATTTGGAAAGCCTACACCAATGCACCTCTACACACCAAAGCCACTAAACACATCAAAGTTTGGTGAATCCGGCATCGTGACAGAGGTGGTGGATGGCAATACCATAGAGGTGGAAGGGGTAGGAAGGATAAGATTAGCAGATGTAAACGCACCTGGGATAGATACCGAAAGAGGTAAAGAAGCGAAAGAATATGTGAATGAGCTTTGTTTCGGAAAGAAGGTTTATCTTGACATTGATGACTTTTACATCCTTGTTGCAGTGGTTTATATTCCTTATAACGAAACTCATCTGGTAAATCTTAACCAGTTGCTTTTGAAAGAAGAATATGCAGAAGCGATAAATTATCCAAACGAGTTTAATCCTGATATTTGGCTAAGAACCCCCTTGGAATATATCGCTTTAATGCCTACGCCTTTACCTTCACCTTTACCTACCTTAACGCCTACACCTACACCAATTCCAACACCTGGCTTTGAGTTTGAGTCTTTGTTCGCTATAATTGGTATATTGGCTGCAATATCAATATATTTGATTAGGCGAAAGTGATAGAAATATCAGAAAGCGGAAAGACCTCCTATCTCCTCGAAATCTCCGTTACTTCGCTAATCCCCAACAGGTTCATAATCTCAGAAAGAAGATTATGTTTGAAAGTCGAGTATGCAGCCTCATTCGGCACTGCTATCGCCAGCTTCCGGTCTGATAACCCTGGATACGCATCCCCAAACACAATATCTATTTTCCCTATCCATTTCGGTATCTCCTCAAGTATAAAGATTGCTGAAAAATCAGTTCTCCATTCTCTTACTTCATACCGCGACAAGCTATCAGTAATCACTATGTAAAGTGAATCTCTTTCTAAAATCACATTGCCCGTAACAAACATGAAGGCATCATCTATTTCGAACCCGCTGAAATATCCTACCGTATCCGCTACTTTTTCACTTTCTGGTATGCTGAGAGTATCAGCAAGTCCTTCTTCTCGCCCTTCAAACTTCATTTTCCTCTTCGCATTCTCTACAAGTTCTACTATCGCCTTTTCAAGCGTTTCCATCACCGGCATCTCCATGAGTTTATTCGTTTTCCACGCTCTCAACCTTTCCTTCGCATCATTTATTTCAGCCTCACTCTGGTATAACCTCAAGAATTCATTTCCACGTCTGTTACCATACACGCACAACTTCTCATTGATAAATTTCTCTTCCAATGACTGAAAGACCTCCGGTGAAAATATTTCTGACATCTCATTTTTTATAATCTCATATTGCGAGAACCTGCCAAGTCCACGGTTACCTATTTTCAAGAGTAATTCAATCATTTTTAGCGCCGCTTTATCCCCTTCTTTCGCTGCGGTCTCAATGCATTCCGACAAATTCCCTGGCTGAGGTGAACATCCACCTGCAATATCATTGAAAACCTCTTCATAACCCGAAAGGCAAAGATATTCGTTATAAGCACCTATTTTTATAACCCCTCTCTTTCTAAGCTGATTTAACAAACCCTTGCAGTCCTTTTCGCCTGTTATCGCATTGAAGTTTTTCACAAGCGTTTCCTCTGTTGTATAACCTTTCAATAGATGAAACAGCCCCAGTAGTGTCTTCATATCCTCATCTGTCTCTGCCAAACTTAAAATTGTGTTTCTATATTCTTCAGGAAACATTTTTTCGCAATCTCCTCATGCTTTTTTTATCCTTCACTTCCGTTTTCACCCAATAATCTGTCCACGAGCCATTCGGCATCGAATTTCTCTAAATCGTCATAGCCCTGACCGGTTCCTAAGAACAAAATAGGTTTAGAGGTAGAATGAGCGATGGAAATAGCCGCTCCGCCTTTCGCATCCACATCCACCTTTGTCAGCATAGAGGCATCTATTCCTATGACTTCGTTAAATTTCTTCGCCCGTTCCACTGCATCGTTACCGGCAACCGCTTCATCCACGAATATCACCAGGTCTGGCTTTGTCACACGACATATCTTCTTCAACTGTTCCATAAGATTTATGGAAGTGTGCATTCTTCCTGCGGTATCTGCCAGAATCACCTCTTTTCTATTCGCCCTCGCGTATTTCATCGCATCATATACAACCGCGGCGGGGTCTGCACCATATTCATGCTTAATCACTTTAATTCCTAAATTAGATGCATGCAGCTCTATCTGTTCCGTTGCCCCTGCGCGGTAAGTATCCGCAGATGCAATCACCACCGAATAACCCGTTCCAAGCAAGTTCTTCGCTACTTTTGCAATACTCGTGGTCTTACCAGTGCCATTCACGCCTACAAAAACGATGTTTACCGGCTTCTCGCTCTTAGCCACGAACTCCTCAAAATCCAGTTCTGCATCCGCGGAAAAAACATTCAACAACGCATCTCTTATCGCTCCTTTTACCAATCCCTCTGTATTCACACCCCATTTCTTCCTCTTACCTACTAATTCTTTCTTCACACTTGATATAATATCCTCAGCCACCGACAACGCAACGTCGCTCTCCAATAACGCTATCTCCAGCTCCTCCAGCGGTTTTTCCAAATCTTTATCATCTAAAATCGTCTCGCCCTCCAATATCGCCTTGCCCTTCTCCTTTATCTTCTCCCCTATTCCCTTTGTCGCCTTTTCTTCCTCTCTTCCTTCCTCTACCTCTTCTTCCTTACCCTTCTCCTTTATTGTCTCCACGACGGTTTCTCGAAATTCGCTGAGCTTCTTCCTTACCCGGTCAAACATTTTCGCTTCTTCTTTTTCCTTACCCTTTTCTCTTTATATTTCCGCTTTAGTTCAGATTTGACTTTGCCTTCCACTCGCGGATGCGAGCTCTTGCAATCTTGCCTGTAATTTCTGCGCCTCTTGCTCCATCTTTTGCAATACTCCGGTCATTTCACGCTGTGAATTCTCTAACTCACCCCTCTTTTCAGTAAGATACTCAATCGAAGAATCCGGGTCTTTTTCCGCGCTTACTCCCCCACCTATTCTGACTATTACTTTATCAGTATTGCTGAGAGTAACGTAAACAGACGAGTTAGCACCTACTGGCACTATCAGCTCGTCCCCTGCTTTCAACTTCTTCAACTGTTTTATCGTCTCTATCGCCTTCTCATGCTCGCCTATCGCCTGTCTGACAAACATCAATTCTTGAGACGCCGTCTCCGCCTGCGCCTGGTATTGTCGCAATTGTAAAAGCAGCGATTGCACTTCTGCTTGCTGCGCGCTCTCTCGCTCGGTTATCCCTATCTCTCTCTCCTCCATTTTTATCGCCTTCAAGATTTAATATTCTTTTACCCTTATAAATTAAAAAAAATGAAAATAAAAGGCAGGAGTATCTCAAAGGGAGTGGCTACCGGAAAAGCATTGATTTCAAAGCAAGAAATTTCATTCCTCGGTGCAGTAAACCCTGTCACTGGCATCATCGTAGATAAATCTCTTGACATCTATGGAGAATGCATAACGAATCGCATTTTGATATTTCCCGGTGGAAAAGGCTCAACTGTTGGCTCTTATGTAATATACCAGCTTAAAAAGCATGGGAAAAGCCCGTATGCCATGATCAATCGCCGTGCAGATACAATAGTGGCAGTGGGTGCGATTATAGCGGAGATACCCGCGGTTGACTCGCTTGAGATTGATCCGGTTGATGGTGAGCTGATAGAGGATGGAGAGGAGGTGCTTGTGAATGGAACCGAGGGCTACATTGAATTACAGTGAAGAAAAAGAAAATGAAACGAGGAAAACGTTGGAAAGGCAGGGATACCACTTCGTAGGAGCGAAGAAGCACAGTGCGGTGAAAACCTGTTTATGGTTAAGGAAATCTCTTAGAGGAGAGGGAAATTGCTATAAGGGCAAATTTTACGGCATCCGCGCGCATCGGTGCATCCAGATGACGCCTTCTATTTTCTGTAATCAGCGATGTGTCCATTGCTGGCGCCCTCTTGAGGCATTTAACATGGGAACAGAAGAGAAGCATGTCGTTTGGGATTCGCCTGACGAGATAGTGGAAGAGAGTATAAAAGAGCAAAAGAGGCTTATTTCCGGGTTTAAAGGCTCTGACAAAACCAGCATGGATGCATTTGCAGAGGCTGAAGTTCCAAAACACGCCGCTATTTCGCTCATAGGCGAGCCTACACTGTATCCGTATTTAAAGGAGCTTGTTCAGGAATTCCATTCGCATGGCATGACCACTTTTGTGGTGACGAACGGCACGAATCCTGATGTGCTGCGAGAAATACGCCCTTCTCAGTTGTATTTATCATTGAATGCACCGGACGAAGCCATTTACAAAAAAGTTTCACACGCCAATCACTGGTCTCGTATAAAAGAATCGCTGGAAGTGCTGAAAAGGCAGAAAGGGAGAACGAGAACAGTCGTAAGAATCACCTGTGTAGAAGGACTGAATATGGTGAATCCAGAAGGCTATGCCGAATTGTTAGAAATAGCAAATCCCGATTTTGTCGAGGTGAAGGCATATATGCACATCGGGTATTCGAGAAAACGGTTGAGTAGAGATGCTATGCCCACGCATTCACGAGTAAAAGAATTTGCAAGCGAAATTGCGGATTTTTTAGCATCTGCATCTAACTATGACTATAAGATAGTAGATGAATCGGAGATAAGCCGGGTGGTTCTTATTTCATCAACAAGCTTGGAGATGTCGAGGCGAAAGATTTAAGGTTTATAACCGCTGTGCTTTGCCGCCTCCAAATTAAAAAAGATTGCCCAATCCAACAGCTCTATTTGATTGTCCTTAATTCCACCTCACACTCCGAGCAGAACCGCTCATCCGCTTGCACTTCCTTACCACAGTTTGGGCATTTCCTCGCCGAAGTAATTTCTGACCGCTGAACAGCACTGTCCTCAATATTAACACTTGTTGCACTTTCACCATGTCCACCAAAACTCGTTCTCTGCACAACCGAATCAATAATATTAATCACCTGCTTGCTCTCGATAATTCCAATCTCCTTTGCCGATTGAACCGACCCCACAAGATGTCGTATGCTGTTTCCAATCTCGTTTAAGAACCCGTGCAGACCGTAAGGCTTATCCGAATATGCGCGGAGTGCGACTTGAGTAAAGTTATTATAAGGCTGAATGACCGCAGTGAGCAGATAATACGCCTTTTCTCCTATTGATTCACCTGCAAGGTTAACTATTTTTGCGGAGTCAATTTCATGTTCGCTGATAACATAAAGCCGATGCGCACATGCTTCTTTGACAAATTCTGTAATTTCATTGACGCTGATTCCACTGAACGATAAACCTTCCTGAATATGTTCGCATGTATTTGCGAGTTCTGCGAATTCGCCTTCTCGCATCGCTTTTTCCTTGAGGAATGGGCAAACGCAATGCACCTCTTTCGGTCGCATCTGCACCGCTTGCTTTTCTCCTGTGTGGTCTTTGTAGGTTATGGTTGCATCTATTTTTTCGTTGTGGATGCAGCCAAGCGGTGTAAGTATGTATTCCGCAGTTCGCTCTCCATGAGGGTCAATGTTGGCGAGACTTTGAACCACATTGTCGTTAAAGGAGAAGAGTGTTTTTGGATAGGCGAGTATGGTTTCTACATCCATTATCGCAGAGTCGGTGTTGTTGATGATGCGGATACCGAATCGGAGGTCGTTGTTTTGTAATACTTCGTAGCCTCGTTTTATCTCTACCTTTGCCAGCGTAACTTCTTCCGTAGGGATGGATGTGGAAGGACCTGTTCTGGCGGTGACCGTTCCAATTTCTATGGACTTGTTATAGGTTTCGTCTTCCAAGTCCTCGAATGACAATTTAAAAGTTCCAATGTTTATCTGCCCTGCAACAGATGGATTGAGTTTAAACGGCACCTCTCTATCAGAACCGGGATCAATTTTTTCTATTTTAACTTCGTTTTTACTGATGCAATCAATTTCAACTGGATGTAGCACAGAAATTACAATATTTTTTGCTACAACCATTCCTGTATTCCGTAATTTCAGCGAGACCACATTATCCTCGCCCACCTGTAAGAATGCAGGCACTGATGGCTCTGCTATCAGCTCAGGTTCTGGTGGATACACAACAAACTCCTCACGTAGTGATTTTGAGTAATTAGCGCAGGTTACTTCAACAGATACACTTTGTTTTCCTGCTTTGAGTGCTTTGATTGGAATATCAAGTTCTGTGGATGACTGCTTTGGAATTGTGTTTATCGTTGGCTCCGTGAGTATTTCGATGCCGTCTGATGCCGTTACAGCGATTGAAATTGGGTCTGCGTTTGCGTAGCCGTAGCCTGTGTTTTTTACATGTAGCGTTAATTCGCCAGATTCGAGTGCATTCAGGGTCGGGATGGTCATGAAAAGCGTGAGGTTTGGAGCTCCTTTGCGATGGCTGGTTATTACTTTATGGGCTATGCCTATGAACATTAGGAGTCCTAGGAGTATGCCAGCTCCGTAGAGTATTAGTTGCTTTGTTTTTGCCTTTTCGGCACTTATTCTTGCGTTTTCAGCACTTGTTTTTGCCTGGTTTGCGAATTGACCGCCTCTTGATACTGTTTGTTTTCAAGTGCTGTTTTTGCCTGGTTCAAGAGATTTTGAGCCTCTGCTGTATCTGCTCCGATTTTGTTTGCAGAGGCGATTTCGGATTGTGCTTTCGAAATTGCATTCGTGATTGTAGATAGTAGTTCAATCTTTGATTTAGTAGCGAACGCATACACACAATAATCCGGCGAGCAAACATACACCACACCGTCTGCCACCGCAGGTGACCTGACAGGTGACCTGACAGTGCCACCCGTTTTGTATTTCCATTTCTCTGCACCACTATCGGCATCTAACGCATACATATAATCATAACCCGAGCCAACAACTACACCGCCTGCTACCACTGGTGACGAACTGACCCAATCATCCTTTTTGTATTTCCACTTCTCTTTACCACTATCGGCATCTAACGCATACACATAATCACCCGAGCCAACATACACCACACCGTCTGCTACCGCTGGTGACGAACTGAACCAGCCACCCGTTTTGTATTTCCATTTCTCTGCACCACTATCGGCATCTAACGCATACACATAACTATCAGCCGAGCCAACATACACCACTCCGTCTGCTACCGCTGGTGACGAATGAACAGAATCACCCGTTTCGTATTTCCATTTCTCTTCCCCACTATCGGCATCTAACGCATACACATAATCATCATACGAGCCGACATACACCACTCCGTCTGCTACCGCAGGTGACGAACTGACACCATCACCAGGTTTGAATTTCCACAATAGTTCCAGCGGCGGTTCAGCTTCACCATCTGCTTGTCCGGTATGTGCGGGGTCGTGGCGGAACATGGGCCAGTCGGTTGATGTGAGTGTTTTAATTGATGTGGGGGTTGGTGCTGTTAATACAAGGGTTGTTTCGACCTCTTTCTGATACTGCCCGCCATCCAGTTCCGCAGATGCTGGCATTGTCACTAACGACAGCAATCCAACAACAACCAGTACTACAATAACTATCCCTATTTTTCCTTGTTCGTTCTTAATTTTTATTTCCATTTTCCTCATGTGAAAATCTATTTCCCTATTTTTAAAGGGACAAACTGATGATAAAAAGTTTAGTATTGTTTCAATTATTATTACAAATATAAGCTAAAAAATTTAAAATATTCGAAATTTAATTTCGGAATTGTGATAACTTTATATAGCAGATAGTTCATACCTTAAGTAAAAGATGTGCAGGCTAATGGATGAGGCGTAAAAAGAATGAATAGGGAAATTTTTGGAGATAAGTGTTTCATACAGAGAGATGTATACAAACCAAGTTTGGATATACAACGTTATATGAAATTGCCAGTTGGTGGAATGAGAAATGGATATTGAAAGAGCCGTAGAGAAGTATCTAGTTGCGATTAGAAGCGATATTTTCGCAGAATATGAAAAAGAATTTGCTCAGAAAATTACTTCTGCACTGGCGAAAGGATATCTTCAAAATTCACATGAAACACCTTTGGTTCAAATTGTAGAAGATGTAGTTAACAACGTTGATAACTTAAATAGGAAAGATCACTTTGAGTTATCAACAAGATCCATTTTCATTCATGGAAACAAATCACAAGTCAAGTTTGATTGTTACGGACAGAGCGTGCCATCAATAGAGTTGGGCGACTTAATATTCATTATCTCAGTTGTTTTTGATAATAAGAAATATTTTGAGAAATTCACAATCAATCAATTTAAAAGGGATAAAAGAAACACCAAAAGCATATCTTGGAGTATAGGCAATAGAAAACAACTTTATTTGTTATCACGATTTCCAACATTCCGAGGAGTGAAAGGTCTTATCCCAAAGAAGGATTTTAATTTACCGAATTATTCGGGCTGTTTAGGTTCTTATGGATTACTTTACAATCCAGGAGACTTTGCCTTTGTTAGCGCTACTGGATTAGATTCCTTTATCGGTCATAAGAAGACTCTGAAAAAGAAAGAGCTCTATCATTTGACTGAAAAGTACCTGTTTCCCTATTTTCCCTATTTTTATCCCGATATAGATGAGTTACTTTCTTTGTCATCCGAATTCAAGAGGTATTTGTCATGGAATCTTTTTGGCAATTATCATCGTGCATATAACGTATTTGATTTTGCACATAAATACCTGAGAGTAGGCATTGGTGAACCTATATTTATGAAAATAGGAATATATAACTCACTAGCCAAAAACTTTCTTCATGAGTTGTTCTCGGCAGTAAAAATCAAAGCAAGAAGAGAGCGGGATATATTAAAGTTCATAGACGGGTTTTTTAGATATGATTATGCAAGCAGTGAAGGAGAAGGTAGTTTTAGAGGAAATATAGAATTTGATTTTGAGGGAGGGGGAATAGGGATAATTCATACAATAATAAATCTAGGTGAGTAATGATGGTGACTTTATATAACAAAATATATCTGGCTTTGCGCCTTCGGCACTCCGCCAAAATTTGCTCCGCTATCACTTCACAAACTTCAGATACGCTAGGAACGTTTAGCGAGATTGGGTTAAACTTACCAGTAAGAAAGGAGGTTTTAGATGGCAGTAATTAGTGCAACTCTAGATTGGGACGGTGTATGGGTGATAAAGGAGGATGAGATACCTTCTAATATCCCCGATGAAGAAGGGATTTATATGGTCCACAGTGGAAAACGCTCTGACGAACCCAACAAATGGGTCCCATCATCCTATGAATTGCTGTACATTGGAGAAGCTGAAGAAGTCCGCTCTAGAATTGCCGGGCACGAAAAGTGGTCATGTTGGAAGCGGAATTGTAAAAACCACATACTTTTGAAAGTGGCCAGATGTAGATTCGGAACTACAAAAAGGCAAAAGGTTGAGTGTTGCTTGATATACAAGACTAAGCCAACCTGCAATGATGAATGCAAAGACGATTTCCCTCATAAGAATGACACAATCCAGATAACAAATACAGGTATGATATCGCCTTTGAAAGATAACTATACTTGCTAAGTTGGGGCTAGCAACTTAGCCTAACAGCGTGTATCTAGCTCAGCTACGCTTCGCCAACATTTAGGATAGATGCTATGGATGAAAATCCGAGAAAATACATTGTAAGTATAAGTATCTCCTCGGTAAATTATACATACAAAAAATCCGAGGAACTAATGTTTCTAACCCAAAGGTTCCCAGAGCAATCAAATACTTTAGCTGCATGTGCAGTTGTTCTTTTTGCAGCAACTTTGGATCAAGGCACTTTAACTGTCTTAAAAACACTGATTAACCAATATGCGGCCACTAACTTGATAGATACTGACAGTGTTCCTTTTAGTCGTGTAGTAAAGGAATCATTAAAGAACCGTATTATGAAACTTCCAAGTATAGTAACAGAAGCAAAGTACTGTCTCAGATCAGATATAAAAGAAGTTGAACATTTATACGCTATAGTAACCACTAGGAACAATCTCGTTCACATTCAAGATGATATCCGTTTAATCTATAACCCAGAAGTTAAATATGTTGAAGAAAAGGGGGTGTTTCAAACAGTTATCAAACACCCGAACCCGTGGAAAGATGTTACTTTGAACAAAGTCAAGCAGTATTACCAATCTTTTAGGACTTATTACAACCAAGTGTTATTTCCTTCATATGAAATACCCGATTCCAAATTGTTACAAAAGAATAATAAAGAAGAAAAAAATACATACTATCAGATATACTTGAATGCCCTATCAGGGTAATGTTGACCCATCCTAGTTTTTAGACAAAATAATACGCGGCACAATGTCGTATAACTACACATTTGAGGCTCCACTCGGATTTGAGCCCAATGTTAATCTACACGAGAAGCTATCACGGTGCCACGGCTTAAAAGAATACAAGAAGCTATGGAAAGAAGAACTAACACGTAAAGATCAAACTATTCCTTTACTCACCGAGATAGTAGAAAATTGGAATGAGTTCACTGATGCTTTTAATCTACGGCATACACTTATTCACGGACGGGGGACTTGCTCAAGGAATATGGCAGAAAAGCCTGTCGAAGAAATGCTTTTGGCAACTGATGCTCTGTATGATTTTGCGCGGTCTCGTGGAAAAAACCTTAATGACCGACTTCCTGTTCGCAGGAAAAAAGCGAATTAGCAAAGACAAATAGGCCGGCGCTATCTCTCTTAACATGTGAAAAATAGCCTAAACATATAACTTAATATAGATAAAAAAGAATAAAATAAGCAACTAAAAATGGAAAGCAGAATAATATTTGATACCAAAAGGCTCATTAAAGAATTAGGTATATCTCAGGAAGAATACAAAGAATTAGAAAAAACCGTTAAAAAAGAATTCCCACAGGATGAAATGATGTTTCAGTTACATCTTTTGCGGGCATTAAAATCTATAAGCCATAAGAAAGCTAAGGAAAGAGGAACGTTTTAGCGATGGTGCGCAGAATTATAAAGGTTTATCTGGATACATCGGTGATCAGCGCTTTATTTGACGAAAGAAACGCAGAACGAAAAAACCACACAGAGGAGTTTTGGAGAGAACTTAGAGATTATGAGGTTTATGTCTCTACGCTGGTAAATGAGGAACTCGATGCGGCATCTGATGAAATAAGGGCGGAAATGATTGATAAAAATAGAGGGTTTAAAATCTTAGAAATCACTGATGAGGTGGAACGACTTGCTGAAGAATATCTAAGCAAAGGAATTTTCCCGGAGCGATATAAAGACGATGCTATACATGTTGCTGTGGCTGTGGCAAATAATATAGATTTCCTCATCAGTTGGAATTTTAGACATTTAGTTAAAGTTAAAACTCGTAGAATGGTTAATTTAATAAATGAGATATTGGGCTATCCACACATAGAAATCATAGCCCCACCTGAACTCTGAACTTTCTCTTCTTTCGCTATCTCTTCTAAATTTCTTTTAATTTTGATGAATCCACGTGTTTCATTTTCTCTTTCTCAGAAGATATGCTACCGCCAATAGTCCTGCGATTGCATCCCTAAACTTGTATCTTGTATCCTGTATCCTGCATCATGAATCCCTGCTTCATTTTCTTGCTACCTCTGCACAACCGCCCCTTTATCCCAATTCCGCCCCACAATACGGACAGAATTTCGCATCCGCTTGCACTTCCTTACCACAGTTTGAACATATCCCTACCGAGCCAATTTCTGTCCGTTGAACGACACTGTCCTCAACATTAACACTTGCTGCACCCGTTCCACCAAAACTCGTTCTCTGCACAACCGAATCAATAATATTGATAACCTGCTTGCTCTCGATAATCCCAACTTCCTTTGCCGACTGGACTGAACCCACGAGATGCCGTATGCTATTTGTTGTCAACATTTAACCGCCGATTACTTACATATTCCAGAATAAAAATAATGGAAAAACCAAGCATAGCGGAAATCAAAACAGGCAAAATCGAATCCATTGCGCTCACGATGTTCTGATAGGGAAGCCGTAATGCACCTAACATCAAACCAATAAGAAAAGATAGGATAATGGTTTCATGCTTTTTCAGTGCGTAATCTAAAACTCTGGAGAAACATAAAATACCGATTAAAGCGCCGAAACAAAAGGTGAACATTTCTAAGAACCGCAAATTCTTCAGTACAAAGAGCATATATTCATACTGGTTCAGGAAAAGCAATATGAACGCGCCAGAGATACCCGGCAGTATCATTGCACATATTGCCACGGTGCCGGAAATAAAAAGGACGGGCAAGGAATGCCCAATTTGCAGTGCACCAAATCCTACGAATAAAAAGGCAAATATAAATCCAATGAATGAAAACGAAATATTTTTGACGGACATGCCGTCTCCTCTTTTGTAGAGTAAAACCGCTGACGCAAGGATTAAACCAAAGAAGAACGCATAAGTGAGCGCAGTTAAATATATTATCTTGGACATAAGTAAAAACGCCAAACCAATACCGGAAATTAGCGGGATGAATAATTTAAAATCTATTTCGCTGATATTTTTCTTTGCTTCATCAAAATCGCCTTTAAGAAAATAAGTAACAAATTTAAAATCTATTTTACTTATCGAATGAACCAACCTTTCATAAATGCCTGTAATCAGTGCAATTGTTCCGCCAGAAATACCCGGTATTATATCTGCTACACCCATGAATAGCCCTTTCAAAAATATAATCAGCGTTTTCATTGATTTCATAATATTCTACCAAAGCATATTTCTGGTGATAATGGATGTGTAAAAAGCGAGGTTTACGTTTTTTTGTGCTTACGCTTTTGCTTCGTTTTCCCAAATAAAGAAGGTAAATGAATTGCGTAAGAACCATCCTCCTTTAACCCCAATACTATCCCCTTCCGCTCTAACAACGCATCCAGATTGAGCTCGTATACGCCGGGACTCAGAATCCTCAGGCTTTCTATCTTCTCCCCCTCTAAAGGCACCTTTTCTTCTATTTTTATCCTCTCCACCAAATCCACTGCGCTTATGTCTATATCTTCTTCTCCCTTTATATAAAGAAAAAGATTCCCTCCGCACTCCGAACAGCCCCCCAACATCTCTTCCGTTATCTTTTCAAATCTCTTCCCACATTTCAAACACTTGTGCATTTTTAGTCTATATAGCAGAAATGACTGCGCTTATTAAGTCCCTTTCCTTCTTTATCGTGCGCATCGTCTTCGCAGGTCCTATCACTGTCAGCCTCGTCTGCCTTCTTATATTTAAAAAACTCTTCTTAGACGGATATCCACTCATCTCTATTCCAGGAAAATCCTCGTTTACCTCCGTCATTGTGAGCTCTATCAGTTTCATCTGCTCCTCCGACGTCAGACCGCCCTCCAACACCACTATATTACCCGACTTCACACCGTCCAACACAAATCTTAGCTTCTCCATCGAGGTCATCGAATTTATTTTATCTTCTGAGATCAGGTCCATCTTTATTTCCATCGTTTAATTTCTCACCCTCCTGTTTCTTTTACTTTCATCACTCATCGGAATCTCCTCGCTATTTCCTCATACAACCCCTCCATATTCTCCCCTTTCAATGCTGATATGGGTATGACGGTGTGCTGAGGGAAAGCATTCATTATCCTTTGTGGAAATGCATCCACGAGGTCAATTTTATTTGCGGCGATAATAATCGGGATACCTCTTGCTTCCATGTTCCCGATGATGATTATGTTAGTTTGCGTATATGGGTCCTCGGTAGAATCCATAAGGAGCACAACGCCGTCAATGTCGTCGAGCCATTTTATTGCCTCTATAACACCTTCTGTCGCCTCCTTCGCCCTCTTTTTCGCCTCTTCCTCTTCTAAACCGTAAGCCATGAACTCGTGAAAATCTATTTTCGTCGCTAATCCCGGAGTGTCAACCACATCCAGCTTCAATTTTGCTTTTCCTCTTCTTGACTTTGACGTTGGGGTTGGGTTGGGGTTGGAGTTGGGAGTTGGGTTCTGCACTGGCACTGATTTCAAATCTATGAGTATTCCGCTTTTCATGACTGCTCTTCTCGTCTCGTGTGGTACCTCAGTGGCTACCCCCATATCTTCGTTCTCATCCACAAAAGTATGGACTATTCTATTCGCCAAAGTAGTTTTACCCGCATTCGGCGGTCCGTAGATGCCGATTTTTGCCGTTGCCTTCCTGAAAAACAAAGCCCTTATTAGATATGGTAAAATGCCCTTCATCCTTTTCCTCGACTTCATATCTTCTTCCATCCTTCTTCTATATATAAAAACTTTTCGCTCGAATATGCGCTCAAACTTAATATTACACTATGCCCTTCTTTTTCATAGTGCCTATATTAAACTTAAATATTCCGCAAGGGCATAGGGCAAAAGCATGAGCATGAGTAAAAGGCAAAGGAGGGATGTCAGTCGAAGAGGAGGAAAAATTGTATAAACCAGAAGGAACCGAAGAAGTAATACGTGTGCGTATTCCACAAAAAGAGAAGAGGGAAGTGTTAGCGATAGTACAGAAGATGTTAGGAGGTAGAAGAGCAACAGTGCAGTGCGTTGATGGAATAGAAAGAATGGCTCGAATCCCTGGCAGGTTAAAGCGGAGACAATGGATAAACGTTGGAGACGTAGTAATAATAGTTCCCTGGGACTTCCAGGATGAAAAGGCTGAACTCATCCACAAATATAAAAGACCGCAGGTAGAATGGTTGAGAAAGAAGGGTTATTTGAAGTAGAGAGATGGCTAAAGAAGGAAGAAAAGCAACTACCTAAAGGCAAATGGAGAAAAAAAGATTATCGTGATAGGAAAACAGAGCAATACGTCTTCGACATCCCCACTCTGGAAACGCTATACAAATTCTCAAAAAAGGGACTAATAAAAGCGTTAGGCGGTCCCATAAGCAGGGGTAAGGAAGCTGTTATATTTCATGCGATAGGGGCTGGGGAAGAGGAATTGGCGATAAAGATGTATAAAATAAGCACCTCAAACTTCAATGCCATGCTTGACTACATTATTGGCGACCCGAGGTTTGAAAATATAAAGAGAGACCACAGAAGCATCATTTTTGCGTGGGCTCGTAAGGAGCTAAAGAATCTCAAAAGGGCTTTTGACGCCGGAATCCAGGTGCCCAAGCCGATTGCATGCGATAAAAACGTGCTGATAATGGAGTTTATAGGAAAGGAAGGAATAGCAGCACCAAGATTGAGAGACATTCCCGCAGACATTCTCAAATGTGATTTTGAACTTGAAGAACTATTCTCCCGCATCATTTCCTATATAAACGTCATGTATGAGAAGGGGACGATGGTGCATGCAGACCTCAGCGAGTTCAATATCTTGATGAAGGGGTATGTAGAACGAGAATTTGAAGGTGCAGAAATAGAAATAGAGCCGGTAATAATAGATATGGGGCAATCCCTGCTTCTGGACCATCCTAATGCTGATGCGTTTCTCCGGAGGGACGTGAGAAATATAGTTATATTCTTTAACAAACTCGGTTTAGATTGTTCCGAAGATGAAATAATGCGGATGATAAAGGATTAAAAGATGATAACACAACACATTAAGATTCCTCAGGATAGAATAGGCGTGCTAATCGGTCATAATGGAATCGTAAAAGAAGACATAGAGAGAAAATCGGAGAGCAGGATAATAATAGATAGTAATGAAGGGGAAGTGCATATAGAAGGCATAGAAGGCGGGGACCCCATAAAGGCGCTCAGAGTTGCAGAGGTGATAAAAGCAATAGGTAGAGGTTTTTCGCCCGAAAATGCTTTTACATTACTTGATGACGATTTTCTCCTCTTCGAGGTCATTTCCCTCTCTCATCTCTCTCCAAAGACGCTAAAAAGGGTTAAAGGGCGTGTGATAGGTAAAAATGGAAGAACGAGAAGGGCAATAGAGGACATAGCAGACGTTAAAATCTCCGTCTATGGGAAGACCATAAGCTTGATTGGATATTCGCATCCGATAAGAACAGCGCATGAAGCAATGGAGATGTTAATAAATGGCGCACCACACAGCGCTGTTTACTCCTTCTTAGAGCGGAGAAGGCGAGAAGAGGAAGAAGAGAAGAAATGGAAAATAGAAGGAGAAGAAACTGAATGAAGCTTATGCCTGAACGAGAAGAGGAAAGGGGATATGAGGAAGAGAGAAAGAGAATGGTTGAACATCTCAGGAGACATGGTGTCAGTGAAGAGGTGTTAGAAGCGATGATGCACATCGAGAGGCACCTTTTTGTCACGCCTGATCTTAGCGATCAGGCATACGCGGATTATCCGTTGCCCATCGGAGAGGGTCAAACGATAAGCGCACCACACATGGTTGCGATGATGTGCGATTATCTGGAGTTGAAGAAAGAAGAGAAAGTGCTTGAAGTTGGCGCTGGCTCAGGATACCATGCCGCAGTCATTGCTGAGATAATAGGCGAAGAAGGGCAGGTATATTCCGTAGAAAGGATACCGTGGCTGGTTGAATTTTCGAGTGAGAACCTGAAGCGTGCAGGGTATAAGAACGTGGCGGTGACACTCGGTGATGGAACCCTTGGACTGCCTGACCATGCGCCATACGACAAAATAAGTGTGACCTGTGCTGCGCCTGATGTGCCTCCTCCGTTACTTGAGCAGTTGAAAACCGGTGGAAAAATGGTTATACCCATCGGGAGATACGTGCAAGAGTTGTATCTGGTGGAGAAGAAAGACAGGATAGAGAAGGAGCGAAAATGCGATGTGCTTTTCGTGCCTCTGGTGGGAAGATATGGATTCCATTAATGTTATATTTTTCAAAAGATATGAGTAAGTATATGATATCGCCGGCAAGCGGAAGGGTAATAAGGATAGAAGAAGAAAGCAGAACTATTACTATATTCATGCATCTCCATAATGTGCACATCACTGCCGCGCCATTAGACGGCGTAGTGAAAAAAATAACAGCGGAAAAAGGATTTTTTAAGCCCGCTTTCCTACGCAGTAGTGATTTCAACATGAAAAACACAATAGAACTTAGCACAGAATATGGGGATATAAAAATAGTGCAAATAGCGGGCTTTTTTACAAGGAAAATAAAGTGCGAGGTGAAAGAAGGGCAGGAAGTAAGGAAAAGCGAAAGGATGGGTAAGATTTGTTTCGGCTCTCGTGTGGACGTGAGCATTCCCGAAGGTTTTGAGATACTGATGAAACCCGGGGACAAGGTGAAGTGCAGGAAAACGACTATTGCGTCACTTGAAAAATGAAAATTGCAAACCGCAAAAGTCAAATTCGACAGATAGCGATTCAATTTGCACTCTGCATTTTGCAATTATAGGACTTTAATATCTGGACTATCTCATCACCCATACATATAATAATTTCGTTCACTTATAAAATTTTATAAGATATTTTGAACTTTTTTATCACTGTCCGAAAACTTTTTAAGGACAATTGGAAATTGTATTAACGAAAATTAGGTGATAAAAATGGATGCGACAAAAATGACAAAAGTGTTAAAGGAGTTGATGAAACTGCTTCAGGATGTGCCTGAAGAAGAGTATGAAAAAGTCAGATGTGAAATGGAAGAGATAAAAGAGAAGTTAGGGTCGTGGTATATGGCGGATTATCCACTTTATCAGGGCTCGTAATCATAAATAAGTAGCTCCTCGAAAATTCTGTCTTGAAAAATCCAATCCTAATTTTAAAATGTCTTTAGATGGTTACAAACATAACAATTCGCAATAAAACGAAGATGAAATCGCCGTAGAAAGCAGCGGTGAAGAAACCAGCAGTGAGATACACGATAAAAGGGAGCTCTGGTGTAATCCAAACCTCTTTAACCCTTTTCTTTCGCTCCAATTCTTCAAGACGACTTAATGTTTCTTCTGTTGGTTCTATGCCCCCCCATACATACTTCTTCTTTTCAGACTCATCTTCTATTTCATGCTCATGCATCAATTTAAAGTTCTTTTTTCTCCTCAGCTCTGAAATTTCGACCTTCCAGCCAAGGAACATAAGCGGTGAAAAATTTTTCCTGAGTGAATTATAGAGGAAAAGATAAATAGGCGATAAAAGAGCGAAAAGCAAACTATTCGTAAGCATACTGAGCACAAAGATGTCCAGCGGCGGAACACCCATCACGGGTAGGTGGAGGTGAAGTGCAGAAAATAAAGGGAAGTTCGGGAAGAGCAAAGAGAGTGAAATAATCGCTTTTACGTCTGCACCGCCGAAATTGAGAATGTAGAGCAGAGAGGCGAATATAGCGCCCACAATCAGTGATTTAAACAGCTGAAAGAGGGACAAAGAACCCATGAAGAGCTCTACACTTGCAAGAAAAACGCCAGAAACAGCCATCACGAGCCACACGACATTCGAGACCTCTCTTGTCCTCACATCGGAGTAACTCCCGTATATCAGCAGGCAAGAGCCTATGCAGAGACGTAAAATCCCCTTGTAATTGTTTAGCTGTAAAATCCCAAATTCTAAATCCGAAATACTAAACAATATCAAATACCAAAATCCAAATGACAAAAACTTGGGATTTAGTATTTTCCAAAAGCTATACATAATACAACTCCATTATTGCGTCACCGAATGCTCCCACCATTCCATAATGTATTCCGGTAGCCTGAACCCCCTTTGATGAAGTCTTTCCACCAGATGTAGTGGCAAAGGGCTGAGTGCAAACGTCGCACGCTCATAGAACGTCGTAGGCGGGGATTCTATTATGCGACTATCTAGCTCCCTCGATAAGGTAGATTCATTACCAACGATAGAATAAACGTAACCGCCTGCTTTCTTTTGCTCTCTACACCATCCTAAAACCGGCTCTGTCTCTCCAGACCACGAGATTAAAAATAAAATATCGCCTGCTCGTGGTCTCGGCGCAAAGGGTCCGGATAAGTAAACTTCGTCGCCAATAGCTCTTTTAACGTGCTGCAGTCTTATTGCAGACATCTTTGCCGCATTCCTCGCAGGACCCAACCCGCCCATTGTTATCCGGCTTCTCGTCTCCAGCTTGTCAATGATGTGTTTGTAACTATCAGAACTGACGAAGCTATCCATAAATTCACCTATAACATTTGATTCCGCCTCTATTTTTTTGAATACCGCCTTATAATCCTTCTTCTCGTTTATTGCCTCTTTTGTTTTCTGAAATAGCAGCAAAGAACCTAATTCGTAAACATCGTTCATTATGCCGTGTTTGAGAAATGCATCAGTGGTATTAGGTTTTCTTTCCCTTCCTTTCAGTTCGACCACGTTACCATATTCTTTCTCCCTTATCTTTCCTATCGAGGAATTTGAGTTAGAGACAACCACATCAATGGTAAATTTATCGCTTTTTTCTCGTTCGATATAATCAGAAAGTTGCTTAACAACTATTTTGGGTGTTGAGGTCTCACCACTTCCGGAATTGACGAGCAGTGCTATCCTATCATACTTTTTCTCCAGCACAGGCGCTGCCTCCACTATGTCTCTGCCAGGGAAATCTATGTCAACCATTGTTCGCACCTCGTTGTCCATTTGCCCCATCCCTATGTACAATGCGCTTTGCGACCTCCCTTCCCCAACGAGAATGATACAATCAGCGGAGTTGAGGTCATCGAAAAAAACCTTAAACTCACTCTTCTTGACGTTACGAACATTTTTTATTACGCCATTGATATATCCGACTTCTCTACTGACTTTATTCGGTGCCATACGCCATAAGAAGAAAAACTTTACCACCAACCTTTCTTTGGAAAAGAAAGCTTGACCAAAGAAAAAGTGTTCTTCTTTATCTTCTATTTCACCTCCACTTTATATCAAAACAAATAAGAATTTACCTTTAGTTATAAAACTTTTCGATTCTTTTCTTAAGAAAAAGTGTTCAATATGCCCTTGCAACATACACTCTTTTCCCTTCTTTCGAGCAAATTACGCATCCCCCTTCGCCTTTTTCTCGCTCTTCATCCTCATCCTCATATACCGCTTCACCTAACACATTTACTCCAAGGCGTTCTTCTACTTCCTTCCCACATCTTTCGCTTTCACACAAGAATAAAGAAACAATGCCCTTTCTTCTCAGCCCTTCCATCGCCCCTTCGCTTTTATGGATGTTAGCGAAAAAAGATTCTTTTGCTCGCTCATAAATACAATCGTTAATTTCCTTTAGTGTTCTCTCCACTTCGGGCACGACATCGCAAAGTGGAACTTGCATCCTTTTGAAGTCATTTCTTCTTACGAATTCACATCTATTGTTCCTCAAATCCCTGGGTCCTATCTCTATCCTCAAAGGCACTCCTTTCATCTCCCACCGGTAATACTTCGCACCCGGTCTTTCATCCGAGTTATCCAAAAATGCTCTTATGCCTGCTTTTTTCAATTCCTCACAAACGACAAAGCAAGCTTTTTCCACTTCTGCACTTTTTCCCTCGCTTGAAAATACAATAGGCACAATAACAACCTGTATGGGTGCGACCTCAGGAGGCAGCACCAGACCATGATCGTCTCCATGAACGGAGATCACGGCGGCAACGCATCTTTCCGAAATGCCATAGCAAGTCTGATTTACGAACTTCACGGCGCCATCTTTATCCTCATATACTATATCAAAAGTTCTCGCAAAGCTCTCGCCAAGCAAATGAATAGTAGCAATTTGCATTGCCCTTCCGTCGGGCATGAGCGCATCAAAGGCAGTGGAATACTCCGCCCCCGGAAATTTGTCCCAGTCAGGTCTTCTCGTAATTACATAAGGGATGGCAAGCTGGTCAAAGAAATTTTTGTATAAAGCCACCGCCTTTTTTATTTGCGCCTCGGCATCCGCCCGGCTTGCGTGTGCAGTATGCGCTTCCTTAAAGGAGGTTATCTCACGCAGTCGAATAAGCGGTCTTGTATGCTTTGTTTCATATCTGAAAGTGTTCACTATCTGGTATATTCGGAGCGGCAAGTCGCGATGCGACCTTATCCAGACTTTAAACACCGGATATATCGCAGTCTCTGAGGTAGGACGGAGTGCGAGAGGAATATCTAATTCCGTGCTTCCGCCTTTTGTCACCCAGAACACCTCATCTTCAAACCCTTTTACGTGTTCCTTCTCCATCATTAACTCCTTTTCCGGTATCAACATGGGAAATAGCACCTCTTCATGCTCTTTATCCAATAGAGAACGCAAAATGCCGTAGATCAGGTTCCGTAATTTATATCCGTAAGGATACCATACATATACCCCTTTCACCGGATACCTGATGTCCAGTATCTCTGCGCGCTTCAGTATCTCGTTATACCATTCACTGAAGTTGTTTTCCTTTTGCAATATGGTCTTTGTTTCAGTTTTGTGTTGCATCATTGTGAAAGCCGCTGGTGGGATTTGAACCCACGACCTGCTGATTACGAATCAGCCGCTCTACCTCTAAGCCACAGCGGCATTTGAAATAATTTTTGATGAGTCCATGACGACAATATTTACCATGACAACGATATTTAAATACAACATTTAAATACTAATAAAAAAATTAAGATAGCACAATGAAAAAAGAAGAGCTAGTACACTTACACATGCTATTGGCTCAGTTGAAGAAATATTGTGAAGAAAGTGGTATAGGCTGTGATTTCGAGAAGTACAAAGAGCTGGACATCTCGCCTTTCCAGGTACACCGAAGTAAAGAAGAGCATAAGCAGGCTATTTTTGTTCTTGGGACCGAACTTGCGTCGCTGACAGCGAAGAATAATTTCTTGGAGAGTAAATAGGCAATTTCTACGTCGTAGAGCACGTTTCTCCGGCGAATATGAAGGCGCCTTTCTCCTTAATATCAGTTAGCTTGCGTTGCTTTATGGAGGTAGCAAAAGGCTTTATCGCTGACATACCTCGTGTTAATATTAATAAAAGTAATACCACTTCACCTTATTCACTCATATTCTGCATTTTGCAATTACGTTGAATATTACGGCGAGAAGCGTGAATGATATGCTTCTATTATATCTTTCCCTTCGATGAAAATGATGTTTCGTTCTGATGCGAAAGCCTTTGCATTAGCCTTGGAAAGAGCAGTGCCGGATTCGTTATCCAACATCTCGCATATTACCATTGCAGGGGATATACCCGCAAGCAACGCTAATGCCACGGAGAGCTCTGTCTGCCCTCTTCTTTCGTCGAGCAACCCATCCGCAGCCCTTAATATTGAAACGTGCCCGGGGGTTCGGAATTCCATGTAAAAATCGAAAGATTTGTCATTTCCGTTTAATACTCTCTCCACCGCTTCGCCTATCTTCTTTATCGTCAATGCCCTGTCTCTATCCGTTATGCCTGTGAATGTATCACGATGATTCACCCAGAGAGAGAAGGAAGAACGTTTATCATACATAAGGTCGCCCTTTTCCTCCACTATTCTTCTTAGAGGAGAGAGGTTATCATTCACGTTTCTCAAAATATCACTCATGAGTGGAAGCCCGAGTTTTTCTGCCGCAACAGGATGAATAGCAACGCATATAAGCCCGCCTGCCTCATTTCTAAAATGCGCGACTGTTTTGGGTGTCACAAAAGAAGCAGGCATTACAAGGTCAGTCTCGCCTTCTCTATCCTCTGCATCGTATATTAACACGATTTTTTCCTTTTTCACGCATTCTATACCCCGTTTTACCGACTCGGGAATGTTAACGTTGTTCATCTTTTGTTCATATCACCACCCTTGTTCTTATCTCATCTCCGTCCTCCAGTTTAAGTTCGCATCGCAGATAAACCGGTGAAATTATCTCCAGAACATCTTCGGGATAATGTGTGCGTTCGGGAATGATAACGGCGCTTTTAATTCCCTCAGCACTGTCGCACAATATCTTACAAGGGAAGCACTTGCCACCGCCAAAGGTCCTTTTTTCTGATTCAAAACCTTCTATTTCTATTCCTTTCCGCCCATCCAGCTTCTTCCGTGTTGCTATACTTTGCGATTCCAGGTTGAGATTTAAGGTGCCGGGAAAAGGAGTAAAACCTAATTTAGCCTCGAATTGCTTTCTATATCCCTCAAGCGTCGTATAATATTCCCCCTCTCCCAGACCTGTAATCAAGCGTCCTGTGATCTCAACCTCGATACTCGGTATGGTAAAAAATATCCTCTGGTATTCATAACATTCTTTCTTTAATTGCTCTATCCCTTTTTTTGTCAGTATTATCCACTGTCCATCCGCTATTATTCTTCTATGCACGAAACCTTCTCTTTCAAGCTCCTGGAGTCGCCTCGCTGCGGTTTGTATGCTTGATTTAATCGTTTCCGCGAAATGACCAGAAGACAACTTAACAGGCTGCTCTATCGCACCTAACAAAGCGAGCTTCCTTAACGAAAATATCACGTCCCCGCTCATCTTTATCTTTCACCCTTATCATATCAATTTTGAGATATATCTCATAAATAGGAAAGGGATATATAAAAAGGTTAGTCTTTTACTTCCTTTTTAAACTCAAGCCTGCGAGTAGCCCGAAAAAAAGACCTGATAAATGTGCCGTATGCGCGATTCCGTCTGGTGAACCCATTATAAGCGGAAAAACATCATAGTAGATGGGGAAAAGAAGAGCTACCATCCACATCTCCACTGGTATTAAAAAGAAGAGATATACCCTCATCCTTGGCATAAGCACCGCGAGGGCTGTAAATATCCCATATAGCGCCCCACTTGCACCCACTGCCGGGTTAACGGAAGTCAAGCACCAGCCAATCCCCGCAACAATTCCTGAGAGGAAAAAGATGAGTAGAAATTTTGGACTCCCTATCTTTCTCTCCAGCACAGGGGCAAAGAAGATAAAGAGGAGCATATTGAAGAGGAAGTGCGTGAAGCTCCCGTGAAGGAAGATATGTGTTATCAATGTCCAGGGTCTTTCTTCTATGAGCTGCGGATTCAACCACATTAGCTTTTCATACAAGTTGGGTATTCCACTCGTAATCAGACCGCCTGGAATGAGTAATTGCAAAACGAAAGAGATGGTGATAAGAAATAAAAATAAGAACGAATAGTTACCGGAGAAGATACCAAAGGGGTTTGTATATCCTTTTTTACGTTGAGGTTCTTCGGGTTCCGCTTCTAAGGGAATAGGAGATATTTTGCCTTCTTCGAGTTCTCTCCTATATTCTTCAAGTCCAACGCACCAGTGCATTTCTGGCGGGAGATGCTCCTTGCAAAGGTTATCGCCGCAATACTTGCATTTATACAATGCCTGTTTGCCGCAGACCGTACATCGTGCGCGTGCCATGTATTTGAAAGGTGATGTTTTATATTTAAAAGTTGCGGGAAAAAGGAAAGGAACAAGGTCAAAGATAGATTAACGAAAGCGTTGTTACGCAACAACCTCACCTACCAAATAAGTGCTCTTCGCCTCTTTTACACGCACCGTATAAGTGTAAGTGGCACCAAGTGGCAACTCCTTTTTTATTACTATCGTCCTATACGAAGTGTCCCTGGCTATTACACCCCCTTTCTTACCCTTTCCCGTTACTAAAACAGGAAGTTCCTTTCCTTCCAATTCTCTGTTCTTTGCGAAAGCAAGCGTGTGATAAACGGCGGAGAAAATTCTCGACCTCCTTTTCTTCTCCCGCTCCAGCAAATCCTTTAGCTTTGATGCTTCCGTCCCGGGTCTTGGAGAGAACCTCGTTATGTTCACTTTTTCTGGCTTTATTTCCTCCAGCAGGTTCAAAGAGGAAAAGAAATCCGCATCTGTCTCTGTTGGAAATCCTACGATAAAATCCGTGCATATCGTGCTATATTCGAATCGCTTCCTTATGCTTTTTACTATCTCAACGAAATCAGCAGCTTTGTAATTCCTTCTCATATCACCGAGCACCTTATCAGAGCCAGATTGCACCGGCACGTGAAAGAATTTGAATATTTTTTCGGAATCGAATGCTTCAAGGAGTTCGTCCAGGATGTGAATAACCGTAAATGGGTTCAACATACCCACTCTTATTCTAAAATCGCCTTCCACGGATGTTACCATTTCTAACAACTCTGGAAGCTTTATATCGAAGCTGTCCCAGCCGTATGCACTGCAGTCCTGCGAAGTAATCCGTATCTCCCTCGCACCTCGTTCCACCGCACTTTTAACTGCTTCGCATATCTTTTCAGGCTCGTAGCTTCTCAACTCGCCCCTCGCTCGCTTCACGATACAATAAGAACATTTTCCTACGCAACCCATTGCTATCGGAATTATACCAACCACACCATCAAAATCAAGCTTCTGTTCCCCCCTATAACCATTGCAAATATCCATTGGTGTCACCATAGCCACCTCTTCGCCTAAAATGCTTTTTACCAGGTCCGGCTGTGCGGCAGGCATACAACCCGCAACAACCACTTCTTTACCTTTTTCCTTCAATTCCTTCAGTCTCTTTATCACATTTAATTCCGTTCTCTTCGCTACGGTGCATGTATTCACGATAACGACATCGGCTTCGCTTTCTTCTACTATCTCATGACCCGCATTTCTTAGAATCGCTCGCATCTTCATCTCGTCACCAACGTTCGCGGTGCAACCGAAAGTTTCGAGGTGAACCCTTTTTGCAGTTCCTTGAAATAATGTGTTCAGGTTCATTTTTGATAATCACACCTTATTACTAAATTGGACAATACCTTTTATTACTTTCAGAGCATAATGCTAACCATAGCAATGAAATGAATGAAAACGAGCGTGAGGAGGAGCGAGAAGGAGAAGGAGAAGAACAAGAACGTGAGCGTGTAATAGAAGTCAGCGTTGAAGACGAGATGAAGAGCTCGTATATAGACTATGCGATGAGCGTGATTGTAGGAAGAGCTCTTCCTGACGCACGTGATGGTCTGAAACCGGTGCATCGCCGTATATTATACGGAATGCATGAGCTTGGCGTCGCACATGATAGACCACATAAGAAATCAGCACGGATAGTGGGAGATGTTCTGGGGAAATACCATCCTCATGGTGACGTCGCGGTCTATGAAACAATGGTGAGAATGGCGCAGGAGTTCTCTTACAGATACCCTTTAGTAGATGGTCAGGGTAATTTCGGCAGTATAGACGGAGATTCCGCCGCGGCGATGCGATATACCGAAGCGAGGCTCTCAAAAATAGCAGAGGAGCTGCTGGTTGACCTCGATAAAGACACCGTCGCATGGAGTCCTAATTTTGATAACACACTAAAGGAACCACAGATTTTACCCGCGAAGCTCCCTAACCTGTTGATAAACGGCTCTTCCGGTATTGCCGTTGGTATGGCTACTAATATGCCTCCGCATAATTTAGCAGAAGTGGTGGATGGCATAATAAAAGTGATAGACGAGCCAGAGGTAAGCATAGGCGAGTTGATGCAAATAATAAAAGCTCCTGATTTTCCCACTGGCGGCATCATTTCTGGCTACGGGGGCATAACACAGGCGTATGAGACGGGCAGGGGCAGCATAAAGCTAAGAGCAAAGGTAGATATAGAAAGGACGGCTAAAAAAGAGAGAATAATCATAAATGAGATACCCTATCAGGTAAACAAAAGCAAACTGGTAGAGGAGATAGCGGAATTCGTAAAAAAATACAAGGTGGACAACATCACCGGGTTACGCGACGAATCAGACCGCAAAGGAATGCGGATTGTAATAGAATTGAAAGCAGGGGCTAATGCTCCTATCATTTTAAACAATCTCTATAAACGCACACAATTGGAAAACACGTTTGGTGTAATCAATCTCGCTCTGGTAGATGGCGAACCACGCGTATTAACGCTAAAGGAGCTAATCGAGTGCTACATAAAGCACAGGAAAGAAGTGACGATTAAAAGGCTGCAATACGAATTAGAGCGTGCAGAGAAGAGAAGGCACATATTGGAGGGTCTAATCATCGCAATATCGCATATAGATGAGGTGATAACGGTAATAAAAGCATCAAGCGATAGCAAAACTGCTAAATCTGCTTTAATCGAGCAATTTGAGCTGAGCGAGGAGCAAGCGAAAGAGATATTGGATATGCGGCTCTCGCGATTGAGTGCCCTGGAGCGTGACAAGATAGAAACCGAACGGGCAGAACTTGAGGTTAAAATAAACTGGTTAAGAGAGGTATTGGCATCCGAAACACGAATATTTGGCATCATAAAAGAAGAACTGATAGGGCTGAAGGATAAGTATGGCGATGCGAGAAGGACCGAGGTAGAGGAGGTGGTGACGACGTTAAGCGATAGTGATTTTATAGAAGAGGAAGAAGTAATCCTCTTTTTTACGCAGCGTGATTACGTGAAGCGATTATCTGCGAGTAATTTCAGGATGCAACTGAGAGGAGGGAAGGGGATATCCGTTATAGACAGGAAAGAAGGCGATGTTATCTCTTATTTCATACGCGCGTCCACACGGGAACGCCTAATTCTCTTTACTGAATATGGCAAGGCATATCAGGTGAAGACCTACGTAATCCCGCCAACAAGCCGGCATGCGAAAGGAAAACCTCTGGTGAACCTTCCAGGGGTGGGCTCAGCAATAGAGGAGGAGGAAAAGTTCGCTGCTGCCCTTGCCATACCTGAAGAGGTGGATGGTGCAATAGAAAACGCCTATATCGTTTTCGCTACCAAACGAGGCGTGGTGAAGAGAAGCGCACTCGCTAAGCTGAAGGCTATACGCGTCACGGGTATCGTCGCCGTTAGGGTTGACCAAAGGAAGAACGATGTGCTAACCGACGTGGCGTTGATAAAGGGCGGAGCGCAGACAGGTATTATTTTAAGCTCGAAGAACGGAAAGGCGATACTCTTCCAGGAAGAGGAATTGCGGGAGATGGGTAGATATGCATCTGGCGTACGGGGGATGAGATTGGATAAGGATGACGAGATAGCAAGTATAGAGGCTGTTGACTTGAGTTTGGATGCTTCAAGACTCGTTACGCTAACAGAGAACGGTTATGGAAAAAGAACGAAACTGGATGCTTACAGAGAGACACACCGGGGTGGCAAAGGCGTGATTAGCATTCGAACCACTGAAAGAAACGGTAAAGTGGTGTGTATCAAGCAAGTAAAGAACGATGATGAGTTGGTGATCGCTACGTCTGACAATATGGTGACCAAAATTGAGGTACGAAACATTTCCGTTCAGGGTAGAAACACGCAGGGTGTGCGGTTGATGAATGTGAGAGCTGGTGAGCGGATAGTAGCGGTGGACGTGGTGTGAAAATTAAATCATTTTTTGTTTCAACGTTTTTCTTTTTATTCGCTCGATAAACCCCCTCTGCTCTGCTATCTCTTTTGCTTTCCCGGTTACTATTACTTCTGCTTCTTTTAATCCCTCCATCGTTTTACAGCCGGTTAAGAACATAGCAACCTTTAATTCCTCGCCCATTTCCTTTATTTTCGCTATTACTTTATCCGTGCTTCCTTTTCCACCATTGTCTTCCATTGCGGGTTTCAGGAAAGGCAAAGCGGCACTACACAGGTCTGCACCTAAAGCCATGCTTTTCGCAACGTCAATGCCAGTTCTTATTCCGCCAGTAGCGATTACGGGAATAGGAAAAGGAAGCGCACTGCACTCCACTATGCTTTCCACCGTAGTAATGCCCCAGTCCCACCCAAAAAGGTGTCCCAAATGTTCACCCAATTCATCGCCTTCTGCTTTCGCACGGTATATCTCTGCTACTGCTAAACTCGTTCCACCCAAACCGCCAACGTCTATCGCCGATACGCCTGCCTCGTGTAACTTCTTCGCCACTGCATAACTAATCCCTGCACCCGTTTCCTTTACAATCACCGGCTTTTTTATCGCATCGCATACCTCTTTTATCGCATCAAGGCAACCTCTTGCATCTACGTTGCCTTCTGGCTGAATGGCTTCCTGTAAAAAGTTGAGGTGTATCGCAACTGCATCTGCATCTATCATCTCTATAACTCGCTCAACACCCTCTATCCCGTATTCCTTCAACTGTGGAGCGCCTAAGTTCGCATAGATAAACGAATCAGGCGCAACGTCACGAACCACACGGAAAGAGTCCTCCTGCTCGGTGCCTTCCAGTGCCGCTCTCTGAGAGCCCACGCCCATACCCACGCCAACCGTTTCAGCCGCTTCTGCAAGAACTTCATTTATTCTTTTCGTCTCGGGATGCCCGCCGGTAATCGAAGCAATCATTATGGGATAATTAAACGAAAAGCCTAAAAACTCCGTATTCAAATCAATCCCTTCTTTATCTATTTCCGGTAACGCAACATGAACAAGCTTAACGTCTGCAAAGCAATTCGCATCTACTTCCACTTCCTTTTCCGCACAGATCCGGAGCTGCTCTATCTTCCTTCTCGATGTATTTCCCATCGTTCTCACCCTTCTAATAACATTCCATATCGGCTGTTCATTTTATTTATCCTCTGCGTTTAAAAGCTTTTTAGCTCTTTCAAAACATCCTCAAACGTGCTTTTCTCCGCAACCAAATCCGCTTTTAGCCCTTCTTCTGCTATGCTTTTCGCAGTCAAATCCCCTATCGCAACAATCTTCGCATTCCCAAAGACATCCTCTCGCATATCCAATTCTTTTGCAAGCTCCAGAAAGATTTTGAAAGTCAATGAACTCGTGAATATGACATAATCCGGCTTATACTTCACAAAACCCTCAAAAGGTTCTTTACATTCCGTCAAATCCTTCTTCTTCACCTCGTATATCGCTATATCCATCACAAAAGCTCTTTTGCTCTCCAAAAACTCTATAATCCCCTTGCCACCCTCTGAACTTCTGAGGAATGCAATCCGCCTATCTTTTACTCCAAACGCATCAAACAGATTCTTTAGACCCTCGGTGCTATACTCCACAGGCATTAAATTTACCTTCAAGCCCTCTTTCTCAAGTTCCTCTTTCGTTGCAGGTCCGATAGCGCATAGTTCCACATCGGCATCCGAAATTTTCTTATTCAAATCGAATTTACCTTCGCAGATGCCAAACATTTTTTTAACACCGTTCGCACTGGTGAAAACTACTATGTCCACGCCTTCTTCAAAAACTGCTTCTATCTCCTTTAATGCCTCTTTCCTCGCCACAAGTTCAAACACCGGAAAGCCGAAAAAATCAAAGCCGTGTCTCTCCGCTATTTCCCTTGTGTGGTGAAGCACATTTTCAGGTCGAAAAGCAGCTATCTTCTTTCTCATTTTGGATACCTCTTAAAACTTTAAAAACAAATTTCACATCAACTTCTCCCTTATATTAACCACATCGCCAACCACAATCACCGCAGGCGGCTTCACTTTTTCTTTCGCTGCCACTTCCACTATGTTCCCAAGCGTTCCAACTACAATCCCCGCAGCTGCGGTAAATCCTTTTCCAATAACCGCAACAGGTGTTTCTGCACGCATTCCATGCTTCAAAAATTTGTCAACGTTCTTAGCGAGGTTTCCTACACCCATCAATATGACGAGCGTGCCTTTCAAATTCGCAATCGCTTCCCAGTCAATGCTTTCACTTTCTTCCTTTTCTTCCATCTCATGCCCAGTGATCATAGTAACAGAAGAAGAAACACCGCGATATGTAAGCGGAATGTAAAAAGAAGCAGGAACTGCAATTGCTGACGTTATTCCCGGCACTACTTCAAAATCAACGCCTCTTTCCTTGAGAAACACTGCTTCTTCTCCTCCTCTACCGAAAATATAAGGGTCTCCACCTTTCAACCGCACAACCTTCTCGTATTTTCCCGACAGTTCCACCATGAGCGCGTTTATCGCATCCTGTGAAAATTTGTGCTCCTCCGCTGTTTTTCCAATGTCAATAACCTTTTTACCCTCTGGAATCTGCTGCGTCACGCCTAAAACTAAATTATCAACCAATATCACGTCTGCTTCTTTTATGAGCCTGTACGCCTTCAAACTCAACAGTTCCGGGTCTCCCGGTCCGGCACCAACAAGATATACTTTCCCCATTTTATTTTGATAATACTAAAATAAAGTTATAAATAAAACACTCGTTCTCTAATAGCAGGAATTTGTTTTGTCTTCCTATTTACTCGTGATTTACATAGCGAGGTTGGGAGGGTTGATAAGTCAAACCTTTTAGAAAAAGGTTTAATCCAAAAAGTCTTTTGGTGGGAAGGTTGATAAGGAGGGTTTGGCTCATTATTGGGTCTGCCCACTTATTGGTTCAATTCCTCAAAAACCAATACCGCAGTAATCAAATCCTCGAAAGCAACGCCAGTTGATTTGAAGAATGTTATATCCTCTTCGCTCGTCCTGCCCTTTGCTTTACCGAGCAATACATCACCCAGAGGAATCAAATCCTCCCTTTCTACTATTCCTTTCTCTAATCCTCGATATATCTCACCCGAATGCATACACTGCGATAGCATATCAACGAATATCCTGGACTTTTTCAGCACTTCCGGGTCGAATTCTATCTTCGTTTTCGAATCCGCACCAACGCCATTAAGATGCGTACCGGGACTTATCAGTTCAGAGTAAATGAAAGGTTCCGTGGCTGTGGTTACCGTTGTAACTATGTCAGAATCCACAGCGTCTTCCAGACCGACAACAGTTATATCAACACCAAATTCGGTTTCATATTTCTCTTTAAAATCTATCGCTTGTTGTTCTGTGATATTAAACGCCTTTATTCTATCAATAGAAGGTCTTACCGTCAGTACTGCCTTAGCCTGGTAAGGGGCTTGCTTTCCCGTGCCTATAATACCGAGCGTTTCGCAATCTCTCCTCGATAACGCTTCGGTAGCAACACCCGTAGCAGCACCGGTTCTATACGCAGTCATCTCCTCCGCCTGCATTATCGCAATTAATTGCTGCGTTTCGGCATCCCTGAGCAAATATTCACCCAATACCGTAGGCAAACCGAGTTTTTTATTCTCAGGCGCAGCAGAAACAATCTTAACGCCGCAATAATTGGAATTGTAGTTCGGCAGATACGCCGGCATACATCTCATGTCAGATACTTCTGTATCAACGAACACCTTTTCAGGCACTACAATGTGCCCTGAAGAGCATTGCTCGAACCCTCTTTTCATCTCGGAAATGAAAACCTTCCAGCCTATGCCCTCTATCGTTTCTTTTAGCTCTTCATCTGTTATAAGAAAAGCATCCAAGTCTTTTATTTTTTTCATTGTGTTTAATTTGTTTGGTTAAATTCAGTAAAAAAATGCTTTCTTAAAAATTACCGCGCATCTACGAGGATATTTCGAAGTTAGAGTTCGGATTTTACATGTTTTAACTTCAGCAGTGTATCACCGAATTCCGAAGGAATGATCCCGGTAGCACCCATCGTCTTCGGATGAAGGTCAATCTCAAGCACCGCATGGTCATGCCCCAGCCATTTCAACGGCTCGATTGTTCTCGGACCGTTAGTAACCGAAAATATCTCCATTTTTATACCATACTTCTCCAAAGGCACTGCATGTGGAATACCCAATAAAACAGCAAAATCGTAATCCCCATTTACATCCCCGGGGTTATAAAAGTCTCGGATTAAAGCAGCCGCTTTCTCGCCTGCAACCGGATACTCATCCAACCCGCCGATTACATGGTCTATTTCGATACCATCGGTGGCTAATTCGTCCAGAATTTTCTCCGAATAGCCCCGAATCTTTTTCAAGCCTACTTCTATATCAAGATTAGCGATATTGACGATTTGCGAAGGCGCGGCGATTTTATTCAGAGCCCTTAAAATGTCTGCAAACATAAAAACCGTCTCTTTCTTCGCATTTAAAACGCATATTCCCCTTTTACCCTTACCAATAAGCTCAAGCAGCCTGTTTGCAACGTCTATTTTAGAATCCCCTTTAGACGGCGGTATATAACTTTTGCATGCTGCTCCAACTTCTTTCTCTAACGTCGTTGCCACTTCAAGCATTCTCTTCTGCCGCTCAAACTCCTCACCGCTAATTATACCTGATTTATAAGCCGATTCCAAAGTCAGGATAACGCCCACAGTGTTGTCCCGGTATCCAGCATGCACGTTCACCGATATCACCTTGCATCTCGCGCCTACTCCACTGTCCTCTACCGCTTGATATATGTCTTCGCCTATTATCATACTCGAACAGGTGCCTATCACACCCATCAACTCCGGATGAAACATCTCTTCTGCTTTTCTCAGCACCCGCACGAGAGATTCATGCCCGCCGAACACAAAATTGCTTTCGTTCATCGCAGAGGTTAAGACATGCATCCCGTCTTCTTCAAGCAGCCGGCTGTGTTTGAAACTACATCCCGCGGGACCATGCATAACTGCAACTTCTACATCCAGATCGCGGAGCGTATAAAGTGCGGCTACTATCGCATTCGGTCTCGGATGCAGTATCATTTCTATCTCCATTTCCTCGCTCATACTCTTGTCATCCTCCTTTTTATCCTCTTTTCGTGAAAAAGGTTCTGCTAATAAAAAAGTTTTTATTATATAAAGTCCCACTTATATTCGGTGGGAATATGGAAGCAAAAATAGATGCAAAAGGCAGGGTTCTGATCCCTCAACCGGTTAGGGAAAAATTGCAAATCAAAGAAGGAATGCTCTTTTCAATTGAAGAAAAAGCGGATGTGATCCTACTAAGACCAAAAAGGGAGAAAAAGAGAAAAATAGAAGATTTTTTTGGTCTAAAAGTGGAAAGAACGGGGAGACCTGAATGGGCAACACCAAAAGAGATAAAGAGTATCTGGGAGTAGATACAAATGTATTGGTGGCTTTCCTGGATAAAGAACATCCAGATAACCCGAAGACAAAAATATTGGCGAAACACCGAAGTTATAATGCAGTAAATCCAACTATTATCCACGAAGCCTACCACACGTTGGTTTATAAGCAAAAATGGAGGCGTGAGGATGCTAAAAATACACTGAGCGATTACATAGATTTGGACACAATACTATTCCTGGATCAAACAAAGAAAATAACGAAATTAGGATTAGCAATAGGGGCAAAATACGGATTAGGAGGTAGAGATTCTTTGATATTAGCGAACTTTATTTCAAATTCTATAAAAGGGATGGTGACCTTTGACGGGGAGATATTGAACGTTAAGGAACTCCTGATAGCAGAGAAAAGATTAGAAATAAAACTGCCTATGGATTTGTAGGTATTAAAATAAATCAGTAGGAGGAATGAGGATAAAGTTTTCGAATATTTGTTTTCATTGCATAACCATTCACCTCCACGTCTTCACATTAGATATAATCACAAAACCTTCTTCCGAATCGTTGATGGCTTTTTCCAATGCCGCATCCAGACCAGTAGAAAAAAACACGTTCTCACCTACTATTTTACCCTGAAATTCCTCGCCTACGATTATTATCTCAACGAAATCCGATGCTCTATTCTCAACCACTCTTTTCAGTTCTTCCACACTCACACACTCACACACGTATTGTGATTCCTCTCCAACAATCAGAATCATCTTTTCTGAAATCCGCCTCGCATCTTCGGTTATCTCATCGAGGAACTTCAATTTCGTGCCTGAATTGGAATTGTCAATTAAAAACCGCCCTTTTATCTTCTCAACTTTCATCCTGCCTTTTACCGCGGAAATATCTTCCGTATTGACCTCCGCAGGTGGGATGCCAAGGCTCAAAACGGTGCAAAAAGCCGCCTCCAGGGATTTCCTGTAATATTCCGTGCCGATATAAGAATTAAAAGGTCTGAACGCCATTTCGCCACTTATAAAATCACCGTTTATGGTTCTTAGCCTGTTAAAAGTGACTTTGTTTCCACCTCCATATAGCCACAGGTTTTTATCTTCATCACCATAAGTATTTCCGCCAACGTTTACATCGGATAAACCCGGATGGATCACGATACTTTTGTCCCTGTCTTCGTAGTTCTTTATTGATGCTTTTTTTACCGCAGATGCTTCTTTTGTGCCTCCTGCAATTCTATAATCCTCTTTCAGGCTTGTTATCACTCCTACATCGCCTATTCCCGTTAAACCGAGCGAGATTTCAAATACCGCTATATCCGGCTTCAAATTCTTTTCGCTCGCTATGTTCATCACTTTCAACACACTCGCAGGCGTGCCGCTTAGCCTGGGAAATCGTATCTCTTCTCCTGCCGATTTGAACCTTGTGGAAGAACTGGTATGCGAAAGAACTTTTTTGTTTTTTAGTAGCTGACATATCAGCTCGCAGACCGCGGTTTTCCCAACCGTCCCTGTTACTTCAATCACATTTATATCAGCGAACAGGTTTTTTATGGCTGCAATCTCTTTCACCGCTTCGTGATGGCTCATAAAAGGTATGTTATTCTTTAAAGCCTGTTTTACAATTTCAAAGTTCGGATTCAGATGAACCGGTGCGATAACCAAATCGCAATCCAAATCGTTAAAAAAGGTTTGTTGCGAAGCATGCGCAGCGTTTTTGGTCAAACTTTTTTTAAAAGTTTGATATGGATTAAATATCTCCGCTTCTTTTCCAAGTTCTTTCAACACTTCTGCAATAACTTCTGCCCCGTGAATCGGGTCTAAAACTAATATTCTGGATGATTCCTTTATATTCATTCTTTATTATTCTCTAAGACCTCTTTGACGGCTCCAAAAAACCCTTTTACGACTCCCCTCACCACTTCCACCGCCTTATCACCCGCTTCTTTTGCGGAGTCCAGAGCTGCTTCTGCGGCATGTTCCGCAAGGTCAGCGGCTTTGACACCAGCCTGCTTCGTCCCCTCAATTATGCCCTCGGCAGCACCTTTGGTGACCTCAACGGCCTCCACTTTTGCCTTCCGTGCACCTTCGATCGCACCTTTCATTGCATCTTTAGCCACAGATTCCACTCTCTCCCGTGTAATTTCGGCTTCCTCCAATGCCTTCTTAACGGCATCCCTGGCAATCTCACCTATCTTTTCCTTTATGTCTTCTCCTTTTTCAATCGCTTTCACCACGGCTTCTCTAACAGTTCTTATTACTTCGCTCTCTTTTTCTTCCATGATTTTTACCTCCTTTATCCTTAATGGCCATAAGGAAGTGAATGAGAAAAACTTTTCTGGAAAAAGCAAACATACCTATTTATATTAAATATGATATTTATAATAATTATGATAGATTCAAAAGCAAAATCCGCTGGGTATGAAAACCCCGTGGAGCGTGCGGTCAGGCGAGTGAAAGTGATGATGATGAACTGGGGCTTCGGAGAAGGCTGCAGCTTCATCTATGCCGTGCTTATCACATCCCGTGAGCCGCTATCCGCAGAAGAAATAGGCAAAAAAACTAACTACGCCTATTCTTCGACCATAAATTATCTTAATACGCTCATACGGATGGGTTTAGTGGAGCGTGTCAGAAGCATCAGAAAGAACCTGTACGTGGCAAACGTGAACTTCGTGGAGATGATAAAAGCAGAACGGGAGAAGGTTAAGGCTTATCTCAACCTGCTTGGCGCTGACCTCGATGGAATAAAAGACCTCGAACATCTCAGGGAGAAAGTTGAACGTGCAATCGCCTATCTAAGAAGAGTTGAAAGCGCAGCGGATAAGTAGGAAGAATAAAGATGAATAAAAATGGAATATTATCCAAAAAAACGGACGGAAGTCCTAAAATCGTGCTTACTGCGGATGAGACGATGATGAGCAGGTATCGTTGGGGGATATTTGTAGGGTTCTCTACCTGCATGCCACAGGGTATTATCCCGGATTGGTTTTATTTCAAAATCTTCTCACCGTCGGTACCGAGGAAAAACGGCAGAGCTTTGTATGCCGACTTCGGACTCCGAATTGTGGAGGCTTCTTTAGCAGAAGTGTTCGGCGAGGACGAAGTCGCGGTTGTTCACCCGCAGGATTTGGAGCTTGTGGCTGGTAGCGGGACGGAAATAATAGGAATTAGTGGACATGATTTCTTAGGCATCAATCCACCGTCTTCGGAGTTCGTTGATATGCTCGACATCGGACCGCCTTACAACCGTGTGAAATTCTTTGAATTGATGAAGAAGCCGATAATGAAGGAGAAAATAGTTGTGGCAGGTGGTAAAGCCGCATGGCAGTTAGAGGATGAGACGATTATGGACAAACTGAATATTGATTATGTCCACCTTGGCGAGGGTGAAATTACCGTTCCTGAATTGTTTAAAGCTATACTTGAGGGTGAGAAACTGCCGAGGATAATAAAAGGAATAGAGCCAGACGTAGAAGAGATACCAAACATCCGAGGTGCCACAATCCACGGTTTGGTCGAGATAGGCAGGGGCTGTGGAAGAGGCTGCTCTTTCTGCACCCCGGGCATGCAGAGGCTCCGCTTTAAATCCGTTGAGCATATTGTAAGGGATGTGAAGATAAATATAGAAGCGGGGCAGAGGGCAATCTCTCTTCATTCCGAGGATGTCCTGCGTTACGGTGCGAAAGGGATAGCGACAGATGATGCGCGTGTACTGAACCTGTTCAGGCGTGTTGCCGCCGTAGAAGGAATTGAGGGTGTTGGAGCGAGTCATGTAGCCCTCGCTACTGTCTATCATAATCCCGGTCTCGTTAATGAAGTTTCCGAAACATGCTACTCCATGTTCAATCAGGATTGGACGGGTGCGCAAACAGGGATAGAGACCGGAAGTGCAAGACTGATTGCGAAGCACATGCGTGGTAAAGCGTTGCCATCATCCGCAGAGAAGTGGCAGGAGATAGTCACACAGGCTTTCGGTATCCTCGATGATAATAACTGGTTCAACGCAGCAACAATGATAAACGGTCTTCCGGGTGAAACTGCGGATGATGTAATCGAAAGCATAGAACTGGTAGAGGATTTGAAAGGGACTTCTTCTCTTATCGTGCCAATGAACTTCGTGTCAATGCGTGATTCCGCTTTAGATAGCAATGGGTCTTTTACCATGAAGAAGATGACACCGGAGCACTGGCAGCTCATGGGTGAATGCATAGACCATAATCTGAATGTCATGCCTGAACTCCTAAGAATATACAAGAACACCAAAGGGGAGTTCACTAAAAGCTGGTTACTTTGCGTTACGGCAACACGTATAGCTAATGCGCTGAAGAAATATGTGAACAGGATGAAGAGGGGTGAGCCGCCAACAGAACGTAGAGAAGTGAGCAAATGGCTCAATCCCGATATACCAGACCTGAAAATCACAAATCCAAAAGACTGAAATTCAAATAAAAACCATTTACTTTTATATACCCCTCAATTAATATATCTCTTCGATACGATATGAACAAAGAAAAAAAAGAGGTGAAAGAGATGGATATAAAGAAGAAATACGGGTTTGCATTTACGCTTTGTTTGCTCTTGCTTCTTGCGGGAGTGGGTGTTGCGTCTGCGCAAGAAGAAGCAGCAGAAACAGCGGGAGGAGCCACGGATAGCGGATGGATAGCAATAGCGGCGGGTATTGCAATGGCGGGAGCGGCACTTGGTGCAGGTATTGGAGTAGCAGCTACTGGAACCGCAGCTGCTGGAGCTACTGCGGAGAAGCCCGAAGTGTTTGGTCGTGTTCTGATTTTCGTGGCTCTTGCAGAAGCGATTGCTATATACGGGCTTTTGATTGCGTTCATGCTCTGGACGAAGATAGAATAGCGCATAACACTCAGCTCAATGCAAAATGTAGAGTAGAATGTAAAATGCAAAATAGGAATATTTTTTTTCACGCCCTTCCATACGCTATTCTTATTTCCGCTCTCACCGTCCTCGGTTTATTCGGCGGTTTTGAACTCGGTAAAGGATCAGGAGGTAGTATAGCGGGCTTCGCCTTCTCTTTCTTTTTCGCCTTTCTCGGCTTCTTCCTCGGATTGCTTATTTCTTACCACCTCGTGAAGGAGAAGTATCCGATGAAAGATTTGTAAAAAGTTTGTGACACCTCATGAATTTTTCGCCTTCTGCTCGCCTATTATTCTATCAAGAATGGCTATGAATTTCTCCTCAGACCCCTCGGGAATGGACGCCCCCGATGCAACAGGATGTCCACCGCCAAAACCTCCTACTTCTTTCGACGCTTTCTCCATTACCTTTGCAAGGTCTATTCCCTCGCCTTCTCCCTCCGATGCTGATAGCAGTTTCTTATTACACCTCGCAGATATTCTCGTTTCCGCCTTTACTCCTTCCTCTACTCCGTTTTTCTTGTTTAACACGATTACAGGCTTATCAGTGTATAGATATTCCGCCACTATTCCAGCTAAAACGCCAGTTATACCTTTCTCATGCACGTAAAAATAGAAAATATTTGGTAGCTCTTTTATAATACCCTCTCCGCTTTCTATTCTATTCAACTCAGAAACAAGTTTGCTTTGAAACTTTACGTATAGCGAATTTGCTTCTTCTATCATTCGCTCCTCCCGCAGGCACAGTCCTATTCCAATCCCCGCTTTTCCAAACCGACCACAAGCATCCACCATTCTCATAAAGTCTATCCCATTCCTCACCACCTCAGAATTTAAAATATACGTGGTTCCAACCAGAGCGTCCTCACTGATGCCTGTTTTAGATTCTCTTAATAGTGATACCAAAGCAGTAGTCAACCGCCTTTCCTCTTCCTCCTCTAAATCGCTTACCTTCTTATCGCCTTCTATACCTACCTTATTCAGAAAAGCATCCACCCACTCCACCTTACCCACGAGCGGAATATATGGGTCAGTAGAGAGAAGAATCAAATCCCGAATTTTTCCATCGCCGAACTTCAACCCCTTTTTAACAGAAATAACACCTTCTTTTATTGCATCATCCAAAATCATTTTGTTTATTCCGCTATTCAGCTCCAGTTTATCGCCTAATGTCCCAGCTACCGCAAGTCCGGCGAGGTCTATGTTATCCTTATCGTCACCTGACATGTACCTTGCCACGAGATAAGAGATACCGGCAGCGCAAATCTCACCGCCTATTTCACTTTCCATCTCTCGCTCCCCTTTCCCTTTCACGCTTTTCACGCTTTTCACGCTAAGGCAACAAGGATTTATGAGCACCAAAGAGGATGCCTGAGATGTCGGAGCTGATGTCAAAGGCTCATGATGGTCTATGATTATCACATCCTTCTCTTTGAGATACTCCAATATCAAATCTACTTGCGCAGTGCCCATGTCGCAAAATATAATAAGATCCTCATTTAACCCTTGAATAAAAGGGCGCTCCAGTTTGTTTACGATACTCGTATGGAACTGCATCCCTCTTCGAAGCAAGGCGTTACAGATAATCCCCGCAGCGGTTATCCCATCTGCGTCGTAATGCGAGATTACCCTTGCGTATTCGTGTTCTTTTATTATCTCCGCTGCCTTTTCCGCGCTCTTTTGCAATGCCCTCATGTCATCATAATAAATGCTAAACGTATCAAGTAATATCGCTAAAGCATTGCCAAAAGAAAAAGTTTTCTTTAATAAACTCCTTTTTAAATAAAAATTTTGGCAGGGCGTGTGGCCTAGTTAGGACATGGCGGCAGCCTCCTAACAAACTTTTAAAAAAGTTTGATTAAAATGCAAAATGGGAGAAAGCTGCAAATCACGGGTTCAAATCCCGTCACGCCCGTACTTGTGCACGTATCTTTTCGCTGTCCACTACTATAACGTCCTTTATTGCTTTAACCGCATCAAACGGTATAATGATATAATCGTCCTCCTTTCTGAACCCGCTTGTGTTAAGTTCCGCAGCAGGTTTAACCACGAGTCCTGTCAACATACCCGTCCCTGCATCTGCTACTATGTTCTGATATACTCCCACTTCGCTACCCTCTGAGTCCACAACCTTTTTATCATCCAACTTCTGTGCTGATATTTTTTCCATTTTCAATCTCCTCCCTTTTTACACTTTCAATTTTTTTCATTTTTCTTCCTCACTTCGCAATTTGTCACGTAGCTTTAAAAAATGTTTGTTTCGTATTCTCACAAAAAAAGCAGGCTCGCCTCTCGTAATACTAATCCTGTCCTCTTTCCCTATCTCCCTGTAAAACTGCCCATCTATGACCAACTCGGCATCTTTCACCCCAAAGAGGTTTAAACTTATCGCCCTGTTTATATCTACGACTGTGGGTCTTGTAGAAAGTTTGTAAGGCGCAATTGGCACTATTATGGTTGCATCCACCTTTGAGTCAACTATGGGTCCGCCAGCACTCATCGAGTACGCAGTGCTTCCTGTGGGAGTTGCAAAAATAACGCCGTCTGCTCTTAACCGCTCTAACTCCTCACCATCCACAAATATGGCGAAATGTAGCATTTTCCCAGGCTTAGATGTTATTACCACCGCTTCATTCATCGCATAAGGCACCCTTCCCATTTTACCTTTTACTTCCACCGAAAGCCTTTCCCTGCACTCAACTTCAAACCCCTCTAATATCCCCGTGAGTGTAGAAACGGCATTTTCTGGCTGCACTTCCGCTAAAAAGCCTATCGCCCCCATATTTATCCCTAACACCGGTATGGGGCTTTTTAAAGAATGAAGTGCCCTTAAAATTGTACCGTCACCTCCGACGCAGATCAGAAAATCCACGTCCATCTCTTCTATTTTCATACCCGGCTTTTTGAGCTTATAAGCCGTCTCTTCGTCCAGTATAACCTCACATCTTTTATCTATACACTCAATCAGCCTCTTTAATACTGATACATCCCCATCCTCGCCCCTGCATACTATCCCAATGCGTTTCGGCTGAATTAAGTTGTTCATTCCACCTCACAAAGCCGGGATATCGCCTCTGCTAAATCACCTTTTGTTTCGGTTAAAGTAGCTTTCGCTTCTGCTTCGCTGCACCCTGCCTTTTCCATTACTATTTCCACATCTTCTGGCGAAATACTCACCACAGGCTCAGCCCCAGGCTCAGATTCCGACTTAGAGCGTTTTACTGGCGTGCCAGTTATTTGATACATCTTCGAACCCGGTGCATCCATAACCGTAACGACGGCATCCTCAAAAACGAGCTCGGCATCCGCAGTTTTTATCACCACTTCCTCCACATCGCTTAGCTCTTCTACGCTTATGCCCATTTGTTTCATCATCAGGTTTAATTTCTTGGGACTCAAGCCCATTCCTTTTCTAAATCCACCTCGCATTTTTCTTTACAACCCTGCCTTTTTATTTTTAATAAAAATATCGTTAATATAAAATAAAGAATAAAGCAGGTCACGCTTATTTACATTTATTGTTCGCTCCGAAAAAGTGACCATAACGAGAGAAAAGGGCCCGTGGTCTAGTTGGAATGATGTCGCCTTTACGAGGCGAAGGTCATGCGTTCGAATCGCATCGGGCCCATCCATTTACAATTCGACAAAAACCACGAGATTACACAAGATAGCCACAAGAAAATTAGCCAACACTTTTTCTTTAGAAAAAAGTTTTATCAAAAAAAATCGCAGAAAAAAAAGCGTTTATGGAGAAGAAAAAAGAATGAGGCGTGAGGAATCACGCACTCGGCTTCTCCATTAACTTCTTCTTCTTCATTATCGCTCCTGTTCTGGAATGAGGCGTACGAGCTAAGCTGTCAGTTTGCTTTTCCATTTCTCTCGCTTCGAAAGCAAGCTTTGCCGCTTCTCTTAATAGTTCATGCGCGGCTGCCACCATTGGCACATAGTCTTCAGGGTTCTTCATTACGAAACAGCCCTTCGAATCCATATCCGCTACGCGCTCCACCATGTTATAAGCCGCAATAGCCTTTGCCTTCGCATACGGATTTGAAAAGTTCGCCCTTTCTACCGCCTTCTCCGCAGTTGCTATTATCTGAGGTAATTTTACTTCTCCACCTTTCTTTATCGCTTCTATAACGGCGTCAATTTCCTCTTGCATCAATCTTGCTACTCCTGTTATGGACAGAACAGCGAGAACGTCGGCATTAAACAGACTCATCTCCACGGGGTCTAAAAACTCTCGCCTCGCGCCTATCATCGGGTCACCCGGTATTATAATGTATCCAAACCCTTCTTCCTTTAACTTATCCACCGCTTTCTTTGCAGGTCCGTCGGAGATAACGATGCAGGGCTTGCCCTTCTCCTTTACCATCTCACGTGCGCGCTTAGGACCAGGAAGAGCAGCGTTTGGACTGATTATCACCACCACATCCGGGTCCCATTCCATCAAGCGAGAAGTGTCTGCCGCATTTTCTGGCGTCATCTTCGCTCCTGTCCCCAACACACGAACGTCTATATCCTCTCTGTCTGCTCTCTCGTCAAGCAACAAATCCACTATTCTTGATGCCCCTATGTTTCCCAATTTTACAAATCCAACTTTTACCACTTGCATGTCCGATCACGCTTTATGGTTATGCGCAGAGAAGTATAAAAAAGATAGACATTTCTATTAATATCGGATTAACTCAAATATAACCGATACCGATATATAATGGTTTCATTATATCGTTTAACTGAGAAAATGCACAATACCGATACTTTAATCCGAAGTGATTTGCTCGGAAGAATCCAGCGGAAGAAAGAACGATTAGATACACATAGACCGCTTCCTGAGAGTGCGGCGAGAAAACTTAGAGATGAGTTAAGATTACTGCATACTTATCACTCAAATGCTATTGAAGGCAATACGCTGACACTTCAAGAAACCAAACTCGTGCTTGAAGAAGGAATGACAATTGGCGGGAAATCGGTAAGAGAACACCTGGAAGCAACCAACCTCGCCGAGGCTTACGACTTGATAGAAGCAATAGCAAAGGAGGAAAGAGAAATAGAGCATGCAACCATACAGCAAATCCATGAAGTCGTAACCAGAGGCATAGATGTTGATGCAGGGAAATACCGTGTTCAAAATGTGAGGATAACCGGGGCAAACAAAACGCCTCCTGACTTCTCAAATGTATATCACCTGATAGATGATTTGATTGCATTTTTAAAGGACAAAGACAGGAAGGAGCATCCAATAAAAACCGCTGCATTCTTGCATCATAAGCTGGTAGAAATTCATCCGTTCACCGATGGCAATGGAAGAGTGGCACGCCTTCTCACCAACCTGTATCTTATGAAAAGAGGCTATCCGCCTGTTGTTCTAAGGAAAGAAGACCGGGGGAAATACTATCGTTTTCTAAGCCTTGCAGATGGAGGAAATCTCGAGCCTTTTGCGAATTTCATTGCTAAATACATAGACGAATCGCTGACACACTATTTGGCGATATTTGGTGGCATGGACGAGCTGATTTCTCTCGCAGAGTTGGCAAAGGTAAAAGAGTGCCCATACTCACAGGAATATCTCAGTTTGAGAGCGAGACAGGGATTGTTAGATGCAGTTAAAATCGGAAGAAAATGGTTCTCAACCAGACGAGCATTGGAGGATTATATCAGGGAACATGTGAAATAAAAAAATTAAACATTCTTAAGTATCAATAATACCCTTGTTGCATCGTTTGGGTCAATATCAGAGTAAGCATAGCTAATAATCTCGTCAGAAATCCGGTCAAAATCTTCCTTGGCTTCTATCTTTATCTTAATCACTGTGTATCTCCACGAGTCATCTTCAGCGTCACTTTCTTCTTTTATATCATCAACTGAAAACGGGATTGCGAGTTTTGTAAGCATCTGTGAAGCTTTTGAAAAGATTTTTGCGACTATCCCCTCATAGATTATCTCGTATTCATTTTGTTTTGATGTTTTCATATTCCCAAGTAAATCTTTGATCCCTTCCATTTTACCTACGCTTTCACACCTATCTATTATTTATGCTATTATATAAAACGTATAATCTGATAAATGTACCCTTTTCTCTCATCCTGTAACCAAGTTTCTTTATCGTCGCATGTAATTAGCTTAGGATTAAAAAATGGAAGAGCAAGAACTCATAGATAAAATCGTTAAGGGTGAAGTGAAGTTTCACGAGGTGGAAAAGCATGTAGATGCAAGGAAGGCGACTGAGTTGAGAAGGCGGGCTTTGGAAGTTCTGACGGAAACACAGTTACACAATCTAAGTGTTTTTTCCATAGATGTAGAAAGAGCGATGAAAGCGAACACAGAAAATTTTATCGGCGTTGCACAGGTTCCAATGGGCGTTGCGGGACCTGTTCAGGTGAAAGGTGACTCCGCTAACGGATTGTATCATATTCCTCTTGCAACGACCGAAGGCGCTCTTGTTGCATCGGTAAACCGGGGATGCACTGTGATAAATAAATCAGGAGGAGCAATTTCTTTCGTTACACAGGATGGAATGGCGAGAGCACCGGTTTTAAAGGCACGGAATGCCAGTCATGCAAGAGAATCATTGAACTTTATAAATCGCAGCAAGGATAAACTAAAGGAAATAGCGGAATCTACATCGAGATTTTTAAAATTAGAAGGAATACAAACATGGATTGTGGGTCGGAATGTGTTTGTGAGATTCGTTTATAAAACCGGCGATGCAATGGGCATGAATATGGCTACTATTGCCACTGACGAGGTTATCAAGTTTTTAGAATCCGAATCAGGGCTAAAGCACGTCGCACTTAGCGGGAACGTATGCGCGGATAAGAAATCGTCCGCATTGAACCTTATCATGGGTAGAGGAAAAACGGTGATTTCTGAGGTTGTTTTGACTCGTGACGTGATAGAAGAGGTGCTGAAGACTTCACCAGAGGCAATGGCTGACATCGTCTATCGGAAATGCTTAATAGGCAGTGCCCTGGCAGCATCTTATGGGTTCAATGCTCAGTTCGCTAATGTCATCGCTGCTATATTCATTGCAACGGGTCAAGATGCCGCTCATGTGGTTGAAGGCTCGCAAGGTTTCACTACCGCAGAACTTACCGAGGAGGGCGATCTTATCTTCTCTGTTACAATTCCTTCGTTACAGGTGGGCACCGTAGGTGGTGGAACTGCATTGGGCACACAAAGAGAAGCACTGGAGATAATCGGTGTTTATGGCGCTGGCGAGCCCCCAGGCTCAAATGCCACAAAATTCGCAGAGATTGTTGGTGCTGCCGTGCTCGCAGGTGAAGTATCGCTAATAGGTGCTTTAGGCGCAGGGCATCTGGCAGAAGCGCATGTGAGGTTGAATCGGTGATTAAACCCTTTTCTTTTAGAAAAAGAAAAGCGTTTACGGAAAAGAAAAGTTCTATAAGGTTTAATGTGTGAAATACGCTACTACTTCTTTTTCCACAACCGAATCAATCCTGACGAACCCGTATCGTTCGAACTGAACCACATTCCCGAGTTCCGTAGCAATCAAAGGCTCGCCTATGCCTTCATCTATCCCATCAGGTCTTTTTACCGTGACTTTTATCCCGTCTGCGGGAGCCCATTGGATAACAGGCATGTCTGTTGTTGGTTTTGTATCTATATCTATAACCCTTGCCACCAATGGCTTAATGCTCTCTATCTCCACAGTGCAAAGATATTTCAGTCTTATTTTCTGCCCTTCCTTCATTTTAGCGAAATCGTCACCACTAATGTAAACCGTATCGCCGGTTCTTATCTCACGGTAATCCTCACGTGAAGGATGCTTCAATGCCTTAGCCACGAAAGAATTACCATCCTTTAGCCTCATTTCTTCTGGATTACGCACAAAAAAGTATCGCATTGCTGTCGCATCCACCATCTTCCTGTTCTCCGCATACAAATTCTTCATGCTTACCGCGATGTCAGTTTGCGTGATGCCAGTAGAGATAAAGAACTTACGAATCGCTTCTGGCTGAAAACCTCTTCTACGAAGTGCCTTTAGCGTTGGAAGTCTCGGGTCGTCCCAGCCTTCGTATTCACCGCGCTCTATCTTTTTTCTTAACTCGGAAGTGCTGAATTTACCGAACTCTTGCATTTTTATCTTCCCCCAGTGCATTGTTATCGGATACTTCCAGCCGAGATGCTCGTATAAAAACCGTTGCCGCTTTTCCGATTTCATCAGGTCTTTTCCCCTTATTATATGCGTTATGCCGAGCAAGTGGTCTTCTATTGCAGATTCAAAGTCCAGAGTTGGCCATACCTCGTATTTTTCGCCAACCCGCGGATGCTCTTTTTTTAAAATTCTGAAGGCGACCCAATCGCGTAAAGCCGGGTCTTCACTTGCCATGTCCGTTTTTATCCTCAGCACAGCTTCTTTTTCTTCATAAACACCGCTCAACATCTTTTCCCAGCAGTCCTTATTTTCTTCAACATTCACCGTTCTATGGGGACATGGTTCTTTGTGGTCTTTATACTGTTTAAAAGTATCCGCAGGGCAAAAACAGACATACGCCGCACCCTTTTTTATCAGCTCCTCCGCATATTCGTAATACTTATCCACACGTTCCGATGCCACTTTTACTTCATCTGGTTCGGCATCCAGCCAGGCGCAATCCTCAAGATACCAGTCATAAGCCTCTAACAGAGGTCTCTTCAATACCGGGTCTGTGTCATCAAACCTCAGAATGAATTTCCCACCATACCTTTTTGCATACTCCGAGTTGACAATTATGCCACGAGCACTGCCAAGTGTTGCAGCACCGTTTGGATTAGGAGCAAAACGCATCACAACTTTTTCGCCCTCAGAAAGAGGCAGTTCGGGTAGTCCAATTTCACGTTTCTCTTTTCCTTTCTCTTTTAGCTCTTCTACTAATTCCGGAGCTATCTTAGTCAATTCTTCTACTCGTTCTTCCTTGCTCATTGACGCTATGCTCTTTATCTCCTCTTTCACCAGTGTTGAGATATGTTTCGCATCCTTCCTTAACTCTGGATGCTCAGCAAGAAATTTCTTCAGCACCGTATCCTCTTTAGGTGATTTCTCATATCTCACAGCATTCTGCAACGCATACTTCCTTATCTTTATTTCTTCCATTTTCACTGCTCTTTCTTCTACACTTTAAGAATGAACTACGTTAAGAAAAAAAACTAACCCACACAACAAAAAAATCGCAAATTATTTAAGTGGATTTGAGTTGATTTAGTGATGGAAGTGTTTAATAAAGGTGGTGAAATTGACAAAAGAGGAAAAAATAGCCGAAGTGTATGAAGACGAGGAAGACGTTGTTGTCGTTTTAATAGGACACGGGAGCAAATTGCCTTATAACAGAGAGGTAATAGAAGAGCTGAGAAGGAGAATAGAAATGCGGGAGATATTTAAAGCGGTAAGGGTTGCATTTATGCAATTGAACTCGCCAAGCATTGGAGAAGTACTGAGAACCCTTGCTAAGGACGGAATGAAGAAGATAGTGGCACTGCCAGTTTTTTAGCAGACGGGGCGCATACAACAGAGGACATTCCAGGGAAGTTGAAAGTAGCCTTCGAGGGTGCATGGGAGGACATAGGAGGAGATGTGAAACTAATCTACGGGCAGCCAATAGGAGTGGATGAACGGATTGTGGACATATTACTGGACCGGGTAAAAGAGGCGATAGAAGGGGAATGAATTAATAGTAATCTTAAAAAAACAGAAAGGAGGACGAATAACTCCCTCCTATGATTAAAGTTTCTTTTAATTCTCCTTTCTAACTCCTTTTCTTTCTTGCCACAAACAGATACACCACCAACGATGCTGCTATTGCGAATACAATCTCGAACCATGGAACCTCTGACGAAGTAGACGTTGACGAGTTCTCCAGTTGTGCTGCTTGTGCTTCTGCTGGCATCTCCTGAGATGTTGTTGGCACTGGAGTTGCTGTTGGCGTGGGTGTTGGCGATGCCTCTGTTCGAACTGGTGTGATGACGTTTACGGTTGTTATGTCGGTGTGTCCTTCGCCGTCATCTGCTTCTACGGTATATTCACCGGTTAAAGCTTCTGAAGTGCTGAAAGTGGCTTTGAATTTACCATTTTCAACCGTTGCAAATTTCGTTCCGAGGTTTACCGGTCCTTTCACCTGGACAATGATGGGGTGTCCTTCGCGGTTGGAGGTCCCTGTAATCACCGGGCACGCTACCTCTAAACAGGTGCTACTTTTTTACTTTAAATATCTTTTTTTAATATCTTTTCTTTTTATTGTTTATTTTTTTATTTCTTAATTCTAAATATCAGCGTATAAAAGTAGTATAAAAGATTTTCTATTTTGTCAATTATCATACATATTTATATAATGTAAGAAAAAAACATAAGAAAAGGAAGTTATGTGTGATAGATAAGGGGGAAATAAAAAGGGGGAAGATATGAAAATGAAAGCAAAAAGCGTGAAAATGGTAGTAGTCCTATTAGCAACAGCAGCAGTTCTTGCAGCGTTGGCAGTGCCTGCATCAGCATCCGTAGTCCCTGCTACACAGACCAAGGCAAGCTATGAGCAGAACTTCACCGTCAATTACGACAACATAACTGTCAAGTTGGATGGGATCGCATCATCCGTGATACTGGGTCAGGATGTGCAGTTCTACAATGCGACTGGCAACTCTTCTGGTGTAGTAACCCTGGTTGGGATAAGCGAAAATAACGCAGGCGCAACGATACCCTCAGATTCTACGGGATGGCTTGACACCAGACTGGTGAATAAGACTGGTAATTACAATGCTACCGGTACATCCGCAGGTTGTAACCCCACGGTGATTCACCTTGGTACCACGGAGATAATCGTGGACTTGAAAAAGGGCACCTCCACTGTTTCAAGCGTACCGCAGGGAACCCACTTCACGATAAAGCTCACCACCTCGTTAGATCCAAACGATGGTGTGAGCCTGAAGGTGAAGAACCCGGATGGCGACACCCTGAAGAAAAATCCAGCAGATGGAACGGTATTTAATGGGGTTAACGTGAGCCATGTCAGAGATTTGGATATAAATACCTCCGGGTGGGCTCTTGGGACATACACCTTCCAGGTTTCTACGAGCGAGACCAAAGCACGTGGATTGTCCATGAAGAGCGAAGAGAAGACGATGGAGATTATAAAGAGCGCAATTGAGATCAAAGCGGAAAAAACAAGCGTAGCTGAAGGTGAAACAGTGAAACTGACCGTGACAGGTGTGCCCGGTCATGAGATAACGGTGTCAGTAGTAACTGGTGGACAATATGCCATCTTTCTAGGCGGTGTAAACAACAACCCTGAAACAACGACAGTTGGCACATTCGACCACTCAATAGGCAATGGTGGTAAGAGGACATATACGGTCTACTTCAACAAGACAGGTTCGTACAAGGTCAAAGTGGAAGACAATGATAGCGGCGAGGAGGACACGGTAGATATATCAGTAGTGAAGCAGAAAGTCACGTTTTACATGCTTGATACCTGCGTGATCGGCGATGACATTGTGATCAATGGCACAGCCACCACAGGAGATACGGTAGACATCGCGATTGACGACGTGATTGTGAAGACAGACATCTCGATTGATGAGAACGGTAATTTTAAAGAGGAGTTACCAACGCCTGATACGCATGGGACAGGAGTGGAGGACGACATCGAGATAGAGGCATTCATAGATGCTGATTATGTGATAGGGCAGCGTGTTGCGGATTTTAGTGACGATGGATCCACCACCGTATCGATGGTGGGTGGCGATCTAACCGTGCAAAATTCTTCTCGGGTAGCTGCGCTGGGTGATTGTTTCATACTCAGCGGTACTGCACCCGGCTCTGATGCAGTGGACATCATCGTCGTTGCTCCGAGAGGCGGTGGTGGAAAGGGGGTAGATCCTTCT
>JAUVZJ010000076.1 GCA_030602585.1 Candidatus Methanophagales archaeon
TGCATACAGTCTTGAATTCAACGCATCATTCGAGGATGGTTTGTTTCCGCCAACGCATTTCAACGTGAGCGACTTCGAGGCTAATGGCACTGCCAACAAGACGGTTTATGGTAATGGCACCGGTGGCGGAAGCACGAGCGGGTGGACATAGGAATAAATGCAAAATGGAAAGTATATGAAATCAAAGACAGACAGGTGTATGTTATTTTAATTCTTAGGTTTCATTGAAAGAGTATGCATACCAAGCTGAATGTTCCTCATTTCAAGCAGGAGAAATGGTATACCTGTGGTCCTGCATGCCTGCGGATGTTATTAGCGCATTTTGATGTTATCGCTTCAGAAGAGGAATTGGAAGAAGCATTTGGAACCACAGAACTCGGCACTACCCCAATTCAAATCCCGGAAGGAGCATACAAATTTGGCATGGAGAACAATAAAGTGATATACCACGATCCCGGCATTTCAGATGGCGATTTCAGGGGATGTGAAGTAGAAAAGTTTTTAAAGGCTTGGAACATATTTAAAAATTGGATGATAACATGCAAGCGAAGATAATTGAGACGGCAAAGGGATACCTGATTGAGAATTTTGGGAATTTGACGTCCGTAGGAGGGGTATATTTCGACAAAAAAAACGACACGTGGAGAGTAAAAATCGTTGTGAAAACCAATCGTGGAATCATCCCCGTGGGAGAACTTGTGTTTGACATCAATGGAAATATAGTTGAAGTTCCCACTAAAGAAACGTTGTTGAATATCTTGAGAAATCGGTTGAGCGAAGAAAAAGAAAAGGTTATAATAAAGGTTCCGACAGAGGACCTGCCGGAAATAAAAAGAGTGGCTAAAGATATTCTCGTGCTTTGACACCCATGCAGCGTTGAAGATTAACTGGACGTATGCATACAGCCTTGAGTTCAACGCATCATTTGAGGATGGTTTGTATCCGCCAACGCACTTCAACGTGAGCGATTTAACCGCTAACGGCACTTACAACGTTACGGTTTATGGAAATGGGACCGGTGGGGGGAGCACCGAAGGATGGTCATGAAGAACAAAATGTAAAGTGAAAAATGCAAAATGGAAAATTGTATTATGTTTACCGCCGAGATCACAGAGAGCGCGGAGAGGCGATAAATGATTTTTCTGAGTCTCTGTGTTCTCTGCGGGCTCTGCGGTAAAGAAGTACGCAAAATTTATTTAATAGATACCTCGCTATTTCTTCTCTTTCCATAAATATCTCTTAGGGGGAAATAATATAAAAATGTTTACCCTTAAACCCTTTTCTTTTTGGCAAAAAGAAAAGCGTTTACGGAAAAGAAAAACTAGGGGTATATTTTCAGTCAAGGTTTTTACCTAAGGTAAAAAAAGTTGTTGGTAAAGCTTTCGTTTCAGCATTGCTGATAGCAATGGAAGGGCTTTGCCCTTCAAAAGAACGGTTTGTGAAAATCTGTGTAATCTCGTGGTTATAAGAAGAGCCTTACATCACTCCCACATTATATCCCTGTAGTTACTCGCTAACGTCTTCCCGCTCTCATCACAGACCTTTACATATACCCTTATCATATCTCCTTCTTTCGGCTTGACACCCTTTAAGAACCCTATTACAAATTCGTAAGTGCCCGCACCCTGATATTTCTTTGACGTCCAGTAGCATGACATCCGGAGATTGAGAAACGCAACCATGTCCACACTCGGGAATGATTCGGCGCTGTGCCCTCCCGGGGCTTTTAATGGATGAATCTCGCTTTGTTCCACCTCTATTATTCTCACCGTCGGTTTTCCATCTGCTCCTGTTACCACTTCCGCCTTTACTTTTAGAATCGGCGCTCCTTCGATAGTGAAGAAAAAAATCGCAACAAGAGATACGAAAATTACTGCAATACCGACGCCCAAAATAATGCCTTTTCTCATCGCTTTCCTCCTCCTCTTCCTCCGATTCCGAATATGAACTTTAAGTTCTTTCGATATATTTATATGCTATATTATAGTATAGCATATTTTAGGAGCGAAGAGCAATGGATAGATAACCGCAGAAGATGAATATGAATATCAAAAAGATGGCTTTGTTCATGGTTATGGTTATTGCAGTTGGCTTATTCGCACTTCCAAACACCGTGCTGTTCATAAAGGAAGAGTGGAAAGAGACTCCGATGACGAGCGAGGAAGTTCTATTGGCATGGGAAGAACTTCCACCTGAATGGAAAGAGGTGCTATCAAGGTGGGGAGAACTTCCACCTGAATGGGAAGAACTCCTATCTGAATGGGAAGAGATACCCGAGGAGTGGAAAGAAGTTCTACCTGCGTGGGAGAAGCTCCCGCCTGAATGTAAAGAGCTTTTAGCGAACTGGGATGAACTCCCACCAGAATGTAAAAAGCTTTTGACGAACTGGGATGACCTTCCCGCAGAGTGGAAAGAACGTCTATTGGAGTCAGAAATGATTTCTCCGAAGCTTGTTTCTGAGATGCAGTATCAAGTAACCGTCCGTTTGACATAAGCGGGAAAAAAAATCTTACCGAAATAGAAAGATTTATAAAATATAAGCTCCTTTTTATTTATATAGCGGGAATTAAAGACGATGCAACCTTTTATAGCAGCAATAATATTGACCATTGCAGTTAGCGTATTCATAGCTGCGATTTTTTTCATACTCTATTTGACCACGGTAAAGGGTTCTGACTCGCCACTGCGGTTGTATAATCGTTTTAAAAAAGGATACCGCAAGCATTCGCAGAAGAAACGCGTGGAAGAAAGGATGACCGAATACAGGACCATTTCCGGCGTTGGCAAACCCTCTTTTATCCGCTCAGCTCTCCCTTTTTCCCTGTTCCTCATCGTTATATTCGTGCTTCTTTTTAAACTCGTTTTCTTCACTGCTGTTACCTCGGATAGCATGCAACCCACGTTCAAAAAAGGTGACCTCGTTGCTATGCAGAAAATAGCCACCACGCCCAAAGAAGGCGATATAATCATGTTCGAACGCCCGGAATATATGCTCCCCGTTACGCACAGGGTAGTTGCCGTAATGGATGGCGGAGTAAGAACAATGGGGGATGCAAGGGGAAGAACAGACCCCTGGGTAGTGCCTGAAGGTGAAATCATGGGTAAAGCCGTGCAGGTTGGAGGAGAGCCCATCGTTCTAAAAGACATGGGCAATTATTTCATACTCGAGACAAGAGAAATGCGTTATGGTAAATATGGTCTCGAATATTCGTTCATGAAGAACGTATTTGCAATGATACGCGTGTATGGTTATGCGCTCTGCGTTATTTCTATCTTAGGTTATGTGATACTGACATTGAGGGAGGGAAAAAGGCGTTGAAATGAACAATCTTAAGATGGTGTTTGCGATTATGGCTATTGTATTCCTTGGTATAGTTGCCTTACCGTATGCAGTATCATTGTTCACCGGACAGCATACGTGGTATGACCTCAGCGGAGGTTATGGAAGCAAATGCGTTAAATGCCATGCCGATATATATGGAGAACTTGAAGCAAGTGCAAATCATTCGTCTCTTGATGGTAGCGATATTGGGGACGTTAGCGGCGAAGAATGCTATGTATGTCACAGAGCAAATGAAAGTATAAGGTATGCAAATGCATCAACCGATACGCCAGGGCAACAAGCACATGCCGCTTCAACGATAAATTGCGGTTACTGCCATCTCAACAAAACTGTTGCAGACTTATATAATGCGCCACCGGCAGGCGGCTTTGGGCTCGTCAGTGGCTTGAGTGATGACGACACCGGGGCGAATGCATCGCATATTAGCTTTGTTTTAGGGTCTAAAAACGCATCTATACTTGAGAAAGAAACTGAGAGCTGTGTCGCATGCCATACATCAATTAAGGTGAAAATCAACTTCAACGTGACCACGGAAGCGACAATCGTGGTAAACAACTCCTATACAGAGACGGAATCTTACTGGAATATTACAAGCATCACTCCGAGCGACTACACAAACTACACGGAGGAGAAGTGAAAAAAATGAAAGGAAAAGTTATTGCGCTCTTTGCTACGCTGGCTTTTATACTCGTGTTTGTAAGCAGCATAAATGTAGTAACGCTTTTCCAGGGCTCGCATCAGATAACCGATATTTCATTATCAGGCAACGACATAAACTGCACCGGGTGTCATCAGTGGGTCAGAAATGAGCTGAACAATTCCATATACCACAAGTGGATGGAATGCGAAGACTGCCATAGATATGAGGGCACAGGAATAGTTTTTGCCAAGAACAACCAGGTGGGAAATCAAGCCCATGCCGCCTACACACCTCGTTGTTTGGATTGTCATAATGGAAGTGGTGTTTGGATTGAAGGCAAGTTTGCCACACCAGCTCGAGCTTTCAATTTGAGCGATTATGGAACCGATTACTCAGCACACAAACAATTTGTAAAACAATCTTCTTCGGATTTTGATATGTCAGTTGGCGAAAATGAAGCGTGCATAGCCTGTCATACTAATTATTCTATTGAAATTGAGTATAGCTATTTCTGGGATATCAGTTATGAATTAAGTAGCTGGAGTTTTGGCACTTCATTCACGCCTAATGGAACAAGATATAATACCTCCAGCAAAAATGAAAGTGGAGCGAAACATGAGTTTGTTAATACAAGTGATATAAACTGCATAAGCTGCCACAAAAACATCTATGATGCTCTTGTATATGGCACTGATGGTGATCCTGATGATTCTTCTTATGATTATCACACCCATTCACCCATTGAGGTAGAGCGGAGTGGTGGTGGTGGTAAGGACCATGACTGGAGGACAATTAATTATTGGGGCAGCGATCCGAGATACCACTACCGATCTTCTCCCAGGGCGACAAAGGTGGACACCACATACTGCAAACAGTGTCATTTCTACACTAATGGTACGCTTTACGGGGATATCGCTACAAACCGGAGTGATGTGCACTGTGTTGAAAAAGTTTCATGTCTTACGTGTCACGGTCCTGGCAAAACGAAAGACCCGTACTCTTACCTCAATGGCTCTAGCCAGCGGAAGGGCGATCCTCCTACGAGTGACAGCATAAGGTATGGTCATAGTGATTTGATGAATGAGACGGCAACCAAAGCTTTGACTTTTCACGGCGACATGTGTATGGGCTGCCATGAAGCGGCCGGACATACCGAAGATTCATTGAGTCAATGTAGTCATTGTCATGGGTCGGGGGGTGGTGAGGGGGATTACGGCGATTGTGGTAAGTGTCACTATGAGTCCGGGGGGAACGTGAACATAAACATCGAATCAGAGCCATCCGGGAAGGTAACTCGCTCGTAATTTTTCATTGTTTTTTCACAACCTTTCTTCATTGTGAGACATGCGTAGCATGCAAGAGAGCTGGTTCTCCAAAACCAGACATGCAAAACGACAACGGTATTTATAAATATTCGGCTCAACATTTATTTAACAATAAAATAGATGACGAACACACCGCAGACCAGAACCACTATGTCGGTCACGGAAAAAATAGGCTTGGCTTTTGCTTTACTAGCGGCACTAATTCTACTCTGCATCTCACTCTATTCATTAATGGTGGACACGATTTTAAAATTTTATTTATACGGCATCCTGATTGATTTAATAGTCTTAGGAATCAGCATCTTTTTAGGTTATTTTTCCATTCGCATGTATAAGAAATCGGTGTATTACGAAAGTTTGGTGAGTTCCGCGTTTGACGAGGGGATATATACGAGATTGGAGCCGGTGCTGAGAAAAGTAGCAGAGACACACGTGGAAATGGAGGACTTAGAGAGCCGCTTAAACAGAATTGACCGCAAGGTTCAAACGGTAATAGACGAGCAGGTGAAAACGGGAAAAAACCCACACTCGGAAGTAGAAAAAGCAATCGTTCCCGGAACTTCTATGGGGTTCGTGGTGCAATCCATATTTTTAGCCATCATTACGATGTCCGGTTTCCTGTTCATGATTTCCACCCCTCCAGGACCCACTCATTTTGCTACTCTGGCTTTTTACGTGCTTTGGTGGTTGCACATATCCGTTGAATTCAAACTCTTTGATAACTCTGTTGTATGGGTGATGGTCTTTGTCCCAATCCTTCTGGTCCCCGTTGGCTTTATGATTCTTGATGCCTTCTTACAGATAAACACTGCGATTGCCCTTTTTTATGCCCTCCTCGCTTTATACGCCTTTTCATACTTCTCATGGGCGGTATATGAGACAAAAGGGACTTTACCTTTCAACCTCGACCTCAGTAAATATATTAAAATTAAACACAAGTAACTTGACATTGTCAGATTCGCAGAGTTTACGGAGAACGCAGAGGATGTAGGTTTAGAGGTTTAGGTTTTAGGGTTACTAATACCTGACAACTAACCCCTAACCCATTATTTTCTCTGTGAACTCAGCGTTCTCGGCGGTAAATTTTAAATATGACAAAGTCAAGCTACT
>JAUVZJ010000041.1 GCA_030602585.1 Candidatus Methanophagales archaeon
CCTGCCTACGATCGTTGGCATCCAGAGAACGTGCCATAGCTTCTTGCCTATTGTGTCCTTCAACTGGTCTGCCTGCTCTCCAGGCTTCGCCCAGCCTGCCGGGAACTCCTTGTTTATGTCCAGCACCATTCTCCTGTCCAGCGCGTCTGCTAAGTCGTCATCACCGGTAAATGCCTTTGTGTAACAGTCAGACACCAATCCCGGCTTCGTCTCCACCATGTGCTCCTGAATGGTCGCTGCACCAGGCAGCGCGTGGTTCACCACTTCCAAGTAGTGGCTTATGGTATCAGGTGTGACTTCCTTACCCAGTCTTGTTTCCAGCAGTGCATGCGCATCATCCATTCCAAGAATAATGACCCTTCTCATGTCGTCCCAGCACTGTTGCATTGCTGCATTATTTACCCAATCCTTTTTATATAGGCATGTCTTACATATATAGTGAAGAAAGGTGAGTACGAAAACGATTGAAGTGGAGCAGGTAAAAGCGGAAGCAGGGCACGAGAGCGACGCTAAAGCCTTCAGCGAAATCAAAGAGGTAAAGGTAACTCTCATAGGAAGAGGCGAAAAAATCAGGGAAAACCGCGCACGGCTTATAAAGCTATACTGCGACTGGAGAGGCGCAGGTCCGAAGGAACTGATAGAAGAAGCGAAAAGAGTGGGTGTGAAGGAAACAGAACTGAAGTTAAAAGAGTTTTATGACTGGCTCAGGACTGACTATGTAATACCCGAAAAAGGCGGGAAGAGAAAAGGAGAAAAGGGACTGGCACCACGATCGGCAGGTCGGATAATTGAAGATGTACGGGTATTCTATAAGGAGAACGATATTCTCATAGGTAATTTACACTTACCCACACCAAGGAAACTAAAAGAGAACTTCAGAAAGTTCCTATCGGCACAAGATGTAAAGCGGATGTTAGATGTTTGTGAGCGATTACGTGACAAAGCGGTCATCCTGTGCGCATTCCAGGCGGGGCTGGGGATGAAAGAACTTATCACGCTGAACTATGGAGATGTGGCTGAGGGTTTAGATAAAGGCGAGATTCCTATTACTTTACATCTCATAAGAGAAAAGGAGGGGATAGAATACTATACATTCTTAGGGGAAGATGCAGTTGATACATTAAAATGTTATATCAAGCTTAGAGGAAAGGGCTCAAGATATTTGTCTCCCGAAGACATAAAAAACGATTCTCCTCTATTCATATCAGAATCTAACCGTCGTAGAAAGGAGCGTGTAAGAGCTTATGAAGGTGGCTTAAATAGAGCTATGCAAGCAGTAGCACTAAAGGCGGGGCTGATAAATGAAGAAGAAAAAGGGAGAACAATAAACACTGCGGGAATACATGCCTTACGTGCCTCTTTCTCCACTATCCTTAGAGACCAAGGTGTTCCTCCTGATTATGTAGAAGAGATGCTTGGGCATAGGCTTCCTTATGATGGTGCTTACATGAGAGCAACGGCAAACCGGCTAAAAGAGGTGTATATGAAGGCATATCCTGCATTGAGCATTAAACAGGTACTCGTGAAGCCGCCACAGAAAGAAGAGATAGATGAACGAATCAAAGAGTATTTAGCAAGAGCAGGCAATAACATAGCTAGCGTTTACAAATGCCCTCATTGTAATAAAGATGTAGATCAAAACTGGAAGGTATGCCCTTACTGTGGCTCGGATATCGGGATAACAAAATGTCCTAAGTGTGAATTCACCGTTTCGGCATCCTGGATGTTCTGTCCTTATTGCAAAGAAAAACTGAAGTAAAAGTGGTGAAGAAAAGATGAGCGAAGCTGCAATGCCGGAAGTGCTGGACTCGTTAGCGAAAATAGGGAAGCAATGGGAATTAGGAGAATCGGTGTGGCGTATCTGGGGCTGCATACTGCTCCATCCATGTCCCGTATCGCAGAAGGAAATAGAAGAAGGCACGGGCTACGGCAGTGGATTGGTCACCATAGACCTGGGAAAATTGAAAATGGCTAATATGGTTAATGAAATCAATATGGGGGGGGACATCCGTTATTATGTTAATACATCTTTAACTGATGCTTTTGGTACGTTTTCGAAGCGGTTTTTCGAGGATAACATAAAACCGGTGATTTCACTGCTGTCTGAGAACATGGATAAAATAGAGAATGCAAAAGTGAAAAAAGCGTTATGCGAACTCATAAACGAATGTAAGAAATTAAATCCGGTGGTTCTTGTCCTCTCCAGGGTAATCGAGGATATAAACACAAGTGCGACAATCGGGGAGGAAATGGAAGAGAGAAATGGGATAGTGGACTTCACGGGAACATTTAGAAATAGCATAGCAGACATAAAAGAAGGGTCTAAGATGGTGTTTACAGGCTCGGTAGCAGTTTGCACGCCACTTATCGAATTGCTCGCTTACGCGATAAGAGACAGAGGTTTTGAGATGTTATATGTGCCGAGAGCAGATGCGAAGGAGGCAAGGAAGATAAAGGAGATAGAACACATAGGGTATACCGTTGTAGATGAAAAGGGCGATCCCAAAGGTCCTGATGCGGTTGTCGTGCTCGGTGGGTTAGCGATGCCAAAGTTTGGATGCTCGCCAGAGGATGTCACTCGTATGATTGAAGAAATATCTGGAGAGAAGAAACCGAAAATCATTGGCGTCGGTTTCATGAACATATTTGAGCGTGCGGGATGGGATAAGAAGATAAATTTCGATACGTTAATTGATGAGTCCATAGTTAAATAGATATCCAAAAATCTCTCAAATCACCCTTTTCGCCACTGAATACGTCTCTTCCATCTCTTCTTCAGATGTTATGCCAACGCTTATCGAGGCAGCATATCTGTAAATGAATTTGAATAAAGATTCGGTTGGTTTCAAGCTACCCGCGGCTAAAGGCTTTATCGCTATCACTTGCTTGTCAGTGGTTTCCAATGCCTTCAGTGTGCTTTCATAATCCGGCTCCATTGCGTACCCAACAGTGTTTACAGGAGCAAGATATACGTCGAAATCAAATCCCGCTTTGTCCATTTCCGCTATCGCCTCGCCTGGATAGTGGGTAGATGCCGCGGGTGAAGCACCCATATCTCTTATCTTCTTTATCCATCCATTTATTCTGTCGTCAAGCGCATCGCAAAAAAGAGCGTGTATTGCTACTATTTCCGGCTTCAAAGGCTTTATCAGGTTCAGGTCCTTCTCGAATTTACGCCCGCTCGTTATTACTGCCGCTATAAAGAATTTCTCATCCATTTCCTTCTCCGCTGCTTTCAACGCTTTCACCAGAGGCGCATAAACAATGAGTTGAACCGCTTTTACATCAAGAGCTGCGGATTTTATGAATAATTTCTCCATGTTGCTCTCGTTATAAAAGAACGTTTTGCGATATTCGTATGCTTTCCTTCCAAACTGTGCGGCACCAATGAAAGGTGAGGTTCCAAGCATGAGTGCGGGTATTCGTGCCTGCATCTTTCTTTATGTTTATATCTCTGCTAAATTTTTATATGTGGCTATTATTATCTTGACGTGGAGATGGTGGGAGATGCAGTAGGTATATGAGGAGTGAGCAAAAATGGGAGAAGAAAAAGTAGCAGTAAGATGCGCGATATGTGGAACGGAAACGGATGATTGGTTGGAAAGAGCGGGGAAGAAACTCTGCTCAAAGTGCTATATGTGGGAAGAATCAATGGCCGAATCCGTAGGTCGTGGAGAATAGAATAAAAAAGAGAGGGGACTTGTATTGTATGGAACTCTCTTCCCTTACCCCTCTATCACTTTGTATACATCTTCGCTAAAAGTATTCCTCGTTGCTCTACAAGGTCGGCGCCACAATTCGGGCACTTAACTACTGGCTTGTTTACTTCACCATCGCAGACCGGGCATTTCACGAACTTGTGCTCCAGCACATCAGCCCGCACGAATGTGCGGTGTGTTTGCAGTATGTGCCCTGCTAATTGTTCTATCAGCTCCTCTTTGTTCGCTCCCTCAAGTTTGAAGGGACAACCGAATACTGAACACTGTGCTACTACCATTTTTTATCACTGTAAAGTAGTTTTTTTTACCTCTATTTATGTTTTTCTATTTTTTCCTCCTTCCAATTTTGAGAACCTCCACCTAATCCGCTCTCAAATCCTATATTTTCGTTATTTTACCATCCTGCATGTGCGCTATTCTATCGCAGACATCATAAGCAAAATCAATTACACATCCAAAACGACCCTTGCCTTCCAAACCTCGTTCTTCTTTATCTCCATCATGTTATACGTAACTGCTTTTATTATTATGCCGGATTCGTGTTTGGAAGGGTCGAATTTCCCTCCTTTGCACTTACCGCACATACTAAAATTGGCTAAATTCACTTCTATATCGAATTTTTTCATGACCAGCGATTCCGCCTCGAAGAAAAAAATCATTTCGTCCAGCCAATCGAACATCAAGCTGTAAAGGTCTTCTGATTTTATCTCTACTTCTCGTTCCTCCTCCTCTTCTATCTCATCTACAGCAGTCATGAAGCTGTAAGTTGCGATAGCGGCATTGGCAAAGAGCTCCTCCAGCGTCTCGCCATACGCTTCGAATCCTACATCAGAGGGATGCTCGATATATTTTATCTTATCCTTTCTTTCCATTTTTTGTCTGGTACTTGTTTATCATGAGAAATTGTGAAGATAGAAGAAGTCAGAGAACAGAGGTCAGAATTCTGTTTTCTATTCTCTGATTTCTGGTCTTGTGTCTATCTTGTGAAATCTCGTGGTTTTTTTTTGCGATTCCAAAAACTTAATCACCCTGACGATGGTCTCGTTTACCGGCGTAGGTACGTTATGCTTTTTACCAAGGTTCACAAAAACACCGTTCAAAAAATCTATTTCGGTCTTTTTACCTTTTTCTATGTCACTAAGCATGGAAGAGCAATGTTTCTCAGTTTGAGGTATCTGCACACGCCGTAGATAATCCAGGTATTCCTCTGCACGCTCCCAGAATAGTTCGACTTTTTCCGCTTCTGCGACTTTAAAAGCCTCGTGAATTAAAGCTTCGATAATCGCAAAAGAATGAGGATTTGCTAATTTGCCATACGTAACCCTGAAAATCGCACTTAGTGGATTTAACGCTGCGCTGAACAATGCTTTAGCCCAGATATGCATCAGGATATTATCCACGGCATCTAAAGGTATCGCCGCCTCGTTGAATATCGCAACGATTTTTCTCAGCCTCGGAGTGATTTCGCTATTGAGCACGCCGATTTTTGTAGTATCCGCAGAAGAGGTCACTTCTACTTCCCCGGGCTGTAATGTCACAAATCCTGTTATAACCATCCCGCCCATTGTGTGCTCTTCCCCGACATACCTTGCTATAATCTCCTCATTGCCTATGCCATTCTGCAAGCTAATAACTACGGAATCATCAGCAATAAGCGGTTGCAATTCTCTTACCGCATTTTCTGTATCAAAAGACTTTGTGGTCAACAGAATCACGTCAGGTTCGTAATTCGCGTTTAGTTCTGACGCTGCTCTTATGTTCCTGATTACGTGTTCGCCCCATATCCCGGAGATTCTAAGCCCTTGCTCTCTTATGTATTTTATGTGCCTTTCTCTACCGATAAGCGTAACGTCGTATCCCGCATCGGCTAACATACCGCCAAATGCACTTCATAATGCTCCTGCACCCATTACGAGGAATTTCATACTATCATAAATAAACTATATTTATACGATGTTATAATTCTGTATTATAAAATGAATGAAAAAATTTTGGATGTAAAGAATCTAACGAAAAGCTTCGATACGAAAATCGTTCTCGACAACCTCAGTTTTGAGGTTAAAAAGGGAGTGGTCTTTGGATTGCTCGGACCGAACGGTGCGGGAAAGACGACGATAATCAGGATTATTCTCGACATCATAAGAGCAGATCATGGAGAGATAAAGATATTCGGAGAAAAATTTGATGAAAATCTCAAAGAGAAAATCGGTTATCTTCCCGAAGAGAGAGGATTATACCAAAAAATAACGGTTCTCGAATGTTTGAAGTATTTTGCGGAACTTAAAAACGTAAAAAAATCCGAGGATAAGATAGATTTTTGGCTCGATAAAGTCGGTCTCCGCGATTATAAAAGGAAAAAGATAGAGGGATTAAGCAAAGGGATGCAACAAAAAATTCAACTCGTTGCGGCGTTCATTCACAGCCCAGAACTCTTAATTTTAGATGAACCGTTTTCCGGGCTCGACCCAATAAATACAAAGATGGTAAAAGACATTCTACTCGATTTGAAGCGTGAGGGGAAGACGATAATCTTGAGCACGCATCAGATGGATCAAGTTGAGAGAACGTGCGATCGAATTCTGATGATTAATCGAGGTAAAAGAGTTCTTTACGGTTCGCTCGATGAAATAAAAAGCAATTACAAAGAATCCTTAGTTGTGGAATACGAAGGAGACCTGGGGCGGATTGAAGGTGTAAAAAAGATAAACGATTACGGAAAATATGCGGAATTGAGTTTGGAAGAGGATACGGACCCGCAGGAGATTCTTAAAAGGTTAATCGAGATTGTAGGGGTCAGGAGATTTGAGATGAAGGCACCTTCTTTGAATGAGATATTTATCGAGGTGGTAGAAAATGCGTAAAACGTTCATCGTCGCGAAACATGAGTTCCTGGCAACGGTAAAAACGAAAGGTTTTATTTTCAGCCTGATTTTGCCGTTATTAATCCTTCTACTGATGGTGTTTGCGATGGGGTTCATTCCACAAATGACTTCTGAAACACCGCATAATATCGGTTTCGTGGATGAGACGGGAATGCTGCAAACAAGCGAGAATTTTATCAAATTTGGCGACTTCGGGAATGCGAAGAAAGCTCTGTTGGAGAATGAGATAAACTCCTTTTTTGTTCTTCCCGCGAATTATTTTGAAACGGGGAAAATTTCTGTGTATTCAAAGGGTGGATTCTTCAGTTCTCGTCCAACCAGTTCGATAGAGGCATTTTTGATGGACAATCTTCTCCGGGAGTCGAACTTAGACGAAACCTTGAAAGAGCGAATTAAAGAGCCCGCAAATGAAGAGGTCATTACGCTAAATGAAAAGGGCGAGGTCGAAGAAAAGAGTGGTGTTGGATTTCTCATACCTTATGCGCTCGGCATTCTTCTAATGATCGCTATAATGTCTTCTTCCCAATATTTGATGCAGGGGATCGTGGCAGAAAAGGAAAATAAGACTGTGGAGATTTTGCTCTCCTCTCTGTCTGCAAACGAACTGCTCAGCGGTAAAATTTTAGGGTTCGGCTCTGCGGGTCTCCTACAAGTTTTGGTTTGGATTTGTTCTGTAGGAATAATACTATTTTTAAGCCCGTTCGCCTCGTTATTTCAAGGAATTCAAATCTCGTGGATTTTAATTCTTGCAATTGTCTATTTTATTCTGGGCTATCTTTTGTTCGCCGGCTCAATGGCTTGCGTTGCAGCGCCTGCAAGCACTGTAAGAGACGCACAACAGGGAGCTATGATATTTACGATGTTGGCTATCTTGCCGATGATACTGCTCTCCATCATCGTTAAGGCACCAAATTCGGTCATCGCGAAGGTTCTGACCTACATCCCTTACACCACGTCTGTAACGACATTGATGCGAATTGCACTGGTTGAGGTTCCGATTTACGAGATCGCGGCGAGCCTCTCGATACTTGTGATTTCCGTTCTCATAATGACCAAGCTTTCTGCGAAAATATTCAGAACCGGAATTTTGATGTACGGAAAGAAGATGAAGATGAAAGATATTTTTAGGTATCTCCGGGAATGAAAAATCCTGAGCGGTGTGCATCTTGTCTTTGGACTGGACAGAATAAATGTCAATTACAGAATTCTTGATACCCATCTAACACAACAACCGCACCAAAAACTTCACATAATCATTCAAATCTCGTATTCTAACGTTTTCATCCGCACCATGCGCATTGCTCTCCACCGAACTGCCAACACCAAAAGCACAAACAGGCTGGTTCGTTCTCTGGACGGCATAAGCGACATCTAAGCCACCCTGCACACCTGTTATCTCTTTAGAAACGCCGAAAGAGTCAGATGCCGCACTCTGCACTCTTTTTATCCATTCGCCATCCGGGTTAGAGAACATAGGTGGATAGCCGGGTTTACAAAGTAGCTCTAATTCTATGTTATGTTTTGTTTTTATGCGGTGCAAAAAATCCTCGAGCTCTTTTACCACTTCCTCAACCGCCTCCTCTGGAATATATCTCCGGTCGCCACGCAAGGTGCAGCTCGGCGGTATAATATTCTCCTTTACACCGCCGTTTATCATTGTAACGTTAAAAACAGGCTTTATGTGCTTCTGACCTGTTGTCTCAGTCATGTAAGGACTGCAAGCCGCTTTCGATTCTCTACTTTCTACCTCCCTTTTCAACTCCTTCAACTCTTCTATTACCAACATAGCCTTCTCTATCGCATTCACACCTAAAAAAGGAACAGAGCTGTGGCATGATTTTCCATACACCTTTATCTCCCAGTTCATCACTCCGTTCGTTGCTACGCATATACCTTCGTTATCGCCATCCATACAGAGTAAATAATCGCCTTTTAGAAGTCCTGCATCCGCAAAGAAGCACAAACCGGAGTAAAGCCCTACCTCTTCATCCGTGGTTAACGCAACCCGGAGATTATATTTGCTTTCTAATCCCTGCTCATTCATCACGCTTAATGCAGTTAAAAGCGCAGCAACGCTTCCTTTCGAATCCGCAACACCACGCCCATATATCCTACCATCTTTAATCACCGGCTCAAAAGGGGACATGCTCCAGCCTTCGCCCACTGGAACCACATCTAAATGCGTGTATATATCAACACTTTCCTTTGCACCAAAATCTTTAGTGGCAAGAAGGTTCACCCTTTCACCGCGTAGCTCTGCACCCTTTTGCCGTGCTTCATAAACATCCGCAGGCATCTCTATCCTTTCGCATTCGAATCCCAAATCCTCAAATACGGGAATAAGCAAATCCACTATCTTTCCGTAATTCTCACCCGGGGGCACAAACGTGGGTATCCTGACCAATTCCTTGAGATAATCTATAAGTTCCTTTTCTTTACTTTCCACTACTTTCATCTTTTCACTATCACACCATACTTCCTATAATCTTTATGGCTAAAGAAGGCATATAAAAAGATATGCAAGATAAATTTAGCTGCGTTGTGATTGATTGGGAGTACGCATACGACCTTTGCAGGGATGTAAACGAGGAGCTAAAGGATGCGGGATTCATGCCGGACGTTATAATTGGCATGGCGAGGGGAGGCTGGTTTTTAGCTCGTGTTCTTTGCGATTTCTTTCTGCTTAAGGATTTGTTCAGTTTGAAGATGGAGCACTGGGGTATAACAGCCACGATTACGGGCGAAGCGGAGATGAAATACGGGCTTGACGATGCAGCGAAGAAGAGACTAAGAGCGAAGAACGTATTAATTGCTGATGACGTAACAGACACAGGAGACAGCATAAAGCTGGTCGTTGAGTATGTGGAATCACTGGGAGCAAAGGATGTAAAAACTGCAACTTTGCATCACAAAACCTCCTCTTCTTTCATTCCCGATTTCTACGGCGAGCTTATAAAAGAATGGAAATGGGTGATATACCCCTGGAGCATCCATGAGGACGTAATGGACCTGGTGGAGAAGGTGATTGCTAAAGGTGGGAAGCGGATGGGTTTGGATGAAATAAGGGCTTCTATGAAGGAGGAGTTTGACTTTTACGTGCCTTATCACCTTCTAAAGGAGTTATTGGAGAATATGGAGTTTCACGGTAAGATAAAAAGTAAAGAAGAAGAAGGGAAAGCGGTATGGGCGAAGAAAAGGGATAACTCCTTCTCAAATTACGTATAATTAAAAATCAACGGATAAAAACCGAAAAATTTAAAAACAGATGTTTTCAATTTTATGCATCTAATAGGTAAAGGCATGGCAAATGTGAGCATGAACGAGAATAATAAGAAAATACTGCGGATATTATTAACATTAAGCATAGCGATAGCGATACTTCCGATTTCGATGCTCTCTGTTGCACCAATTGTTATGGCAACTGTAACTGTAGCCGATACCAGCACCACTGTAACACGCACATTATCCACGACAAATCCAACTCCGGGTTCAACATTCGACGTGATGCTGAACATAACAGGGCTCCAAATCGGCGGCATCGTAGAGACAATTCCAGATGATTTTGCATTTGTCAGCACTGCGCATCCTTCAAATCAAACTGATATATCAGGACAAAAGGTTGTGTTTGCAGTGGTCAATGAAACTTCGATAAAATATGAAGTGCGAGCGTCATCGGAAGCAGAAGGAAGTATGACTTTCAGTGGCACGTGGTATGATGCTTTGAACGAAGCGGAAGGAAATATTGGTAGCACGAGCGTTTCCGTGAGTGTTGCCGAAACACCAACGCCTTCACCAGCCATAACTCCTGCGCATGCACATTCTTCTCCAGTACCAGGATTTGAAGTGGTATTTGCGGTTGCGGGATTCTTTGCAGTAGCAGTTCTGTTTTTATTCAGGCGAAAAGGAGGTGAAGTGAAGGAGCGTGAATAAGTTAAAAGTGGTGTTTTTTTGCCTGTTATCTGTGCTGGTCTTGTTTTCCGCTACGAGTTTAGGTTCCGCAGATGAAGTGGACGACCTGTTAGACAAATGTGCAATCGCTCCTGACCCAAAACCTTCTGCAATGGTATATGATTACGAACTCAGCCCGGAAACGTTAATGCCCGGTGATGTGGGTGTGCTTACAATAACGCTTAAGAATATGCAAGATAAGCCGATAGAGAAGGATGTAGATATAAAGGATGAGATAGTGGGGAACTATACGGTAAATGGAGGGGAGAAGAAACTTATAGAGCGAACGATAGACATTGACGCCGAGACAAGATTCACAATGGACGCATACATAAAAGAAGCTTATATTGTCGAGAATGACTTCAAAGTCTATAACAGGTATGTCGCTGCTGGTGTAATAGGACCGAATGAAAAAGTTGATTTAGCATTTAAAATAAAGGCACCGTTTGAGGAGGGCATATACATGCTGAAATTCATTGCGGACATTGATGATATGGACGGCAAAAGCAGCAAAGGGATTCGTTATTTTATTCCTGTTATCGTTGAGGGCGCATTAAACATATTGCCGCTGGAAGTTTCGGAGCACGAAGTCAGATTAGAAGTCATAAATGAAGGGCTATCCGATGTTAATAGCGTCTATGTTCTTGCTGCGGGTTCAAATGCAAGTGGGGTGGAATGCCAGCCAGAAAAAGTATATATTGGCAGGATAAAGTCTGGCGACTCGGCTACCGCGGTATTTGCAGTCAATAACGCTGAGGAAGGGGAAATCAAGTTTAAGGCAGTTTATAAGAATGGGATAAATAAACACGAATCAAAGCCGGTATACGTGAGAATGCCGTGTTCTGCTGAGGAAGAGAAGGGGGAATCGCTATTAGAAGAGCAATCCGAAACCTCTTTTGAGGATCTAACAGCATCACAAACTTCTGCAGCATCTTCTTCGAGTTTGACATCGGCATCGAAATTGCCGGGGGTTGGGGCAGTATTCGCATTTGCTGGACTGCTTGTGCCGGGAATAGTGTATCTATTTTTGAGAAAGGGAAAGAGAAAAAGAAAGGGTGAATAAAATATTGTCTTGTCTTTTGGTGCTGGTGTTTCTTGCGCTATGTTTCCTGTTGGCAGTTATGCCGGCGGTGGCGCAAAAACAGAACAGTGTGCCTTCTAATGCTGAAGAAATAGAAGAAGTAGCGCGCGAAGTGCTTGCAAATGAACTCATGCGGTATCTTGACGATAAAATAGATTGTCTATCACTGGGAGAACTGAAGGAAATTGCGAGTTATTATCCACGGTACCCACGGCGAATCACAGATTCTGCTGGAAGACTCGTGACGATATACAAGCCACAGGAGAGGATAGTCGTGCTGAATCCGGACGCAGTGGAAGCGATTCGTGCTTTAGGTGCTAATGACCGGATAGTCTGCGTTACTGAAACTATAAAAGAAACGCCTGCATTCTTCCCTGTGCTGAGCGGGAAACCATCTGTTGGGATGTGGTATAGTCCCGATATTGAGCAAATATTAGTATTGGAGCCAGATGCAGTATTTGCGTATGCAGAATGGCAAAGTCCAGAAAAACTGGAGGACGAACTACCGCCCGCAATAACCCTCATTCGATTGGACTTATACAAGCCGGAAACACTTAGAGATGAAATGCGAACGCTCGGTTATTTACTTGACGAAGAGGAGAACGCATCCGAATATATCAAATGGCATGATGGATACGTTGACGAAATAGAAGATAAAGTGTCGGAAATTCCAGAGGATGAGAGGCTCAAGGTTTTCCTGGACAAGAGCGGTGAGGAGTCAACGAAGGTGCGAAAGACATATACGCAACAATCAGGTGGAATAAGCACGCTTTGTGAGCGCGCAGGAGGGATAAACATAGCAGCAGAAGCGGACCTTGAGGGAACATACCCGGAAGTAGATTTGGGGTGGATTTTAGAGCATAATCCGGAAGTTATCGTCGGGCTTTCAAACAGTGGAGGTTACGAGACCGACGATGAGTCAGGGATAGAGGAAGAGTATGAAAGGCTAATAGAATTATCCGAATTTGATAATATTACGGCTGTGGAAGACGAACATGTTTATTTGATGGATAGCAGTGTTCCATTTGCTACCGGATATCCGATTGGTCTCGCATACATGGCAAAGTGGTTCTATCCAGAAGAATTCGAGGATTTAGACCCGCAAGCAATCCATCAGGAATATATAGATAAATTCTGTGGCATAGACTTCGACGTGACAAAGCATGGCGTGTTTGTGTATCCGGCAATGGAAGGGAGTTGAACCATAAAACTTTTAAGAAAAGTTTTATCAACAAACTTTTAAAAAAAAGTTTGACCAAAAATGCTTCGCATCTTCCTTCCTTAGTTGACAATCATGCTGAAGAAGAACCTAAGAGGTTCGTCAATTCCTCTGTTGTGACCACCACAACCCGAAATTGTTTCTCCCTTAAATCCCTGTCGTTAGACCAGATAGCACAACCCAGAGAAAGTGCAACCGCAAGATATTACTTTGTTAATTCTTTCTCTATCCTTAGCCTTACCGCTCTGTTTACCTCTTTACCCAACTTCAAACAATCTTCATCTGTTAGCTCACTGTGCTTGAATAATTCATCGAACAGTTTGATTGATGCGAGCTTCCTGAACTCCTCAAGCACTGCTCTCTCTGCAACCTTAGACCACTCAACTTCTGGGAATTCTTGCGTCACCCTTTCAGGAATCTTTATTGTTAACTCACCCATTTCTATCACCTCTAACAATATTAATCCTGAGTATATAAGTAACTTCTTTTCAAGTGGACTTCGTCTTGGTAGATATAAATGTAGCGATGGACATCAGTGGAAAGGCTTCTGAGCTAAAAAAAACATAAAGGATGGACGTAACTCCATCCTATGGTTGAAATTTTCTTTTACACCCTACATACACACTCCTAATTCCGTTTCTTTCTTGACACAAATACGAGCAGATACACCGCCGCTAACGCTGTTATCACAAATATAGCCTCGAACCCTGGCACTGCTGACGAAGTAGATGTTGACGAGTTCTCCAGTTGTGCTGCTGCTGCTGGCATCTCCTGAGATGTTGTCGGCACTGGAGTTGCTGTTGGCGTGGGTGTTGGCGATGCCTGTGTTCGAACGGGTGTGATGACGTTTACGGTTGTTGTGTCCGCGTGTCCTTCGCCGTCATCTGCTTCTACGATATATTCACCGGTTAAAGCCTCTAAAGTGGAGAAAGTGGCTTTGAATTTACCATTTTCAACCGTTGCGAACTCCGTCCCGAGGTTTACTGGTCCTTTCACTCTGACAATAATGGAATGTCCTTCTCTGTTAGAGGTTCCGGTAACCACCAGGTCATCGCCAATGACTACATCCGCAATGGAATATAGTTTTACTTCTGCCGTCCCGATTTTTATTGTAATTTTTTTCATGTAGTCGTCGCTGCCCGCTGTCCCGATAGTTGCATCCCAGATTGTGGCGTTTATTTGCTCCTGTGTCTTCCCTGCAAGCCTACTAAGGTCACCTCCGAAATACTTCGTCCCTATGCCGTCCAGCAATTCGCCAGTTTTAATCCCATCGTATACTTTGTTCTTTCCGGGACTCAGCACGAACACGAGGTATGACCCCGTATCAGCATCTTCGTTAACGTCAATCTCAACGGACCACGTAAAGTCGCTGCTTACAGATGCCGCTTCATAAACTATTCCGTGTGGAAGACCGTTCTCGTCAGAATTCGTTGGATTCATTCCTTTTCCACCGCCGCCTTTCGGTGCAACAATGAGGACGTCCACCACTTTTGAGCCGGCTGCGGTGCCGCTGAGCGTAAAAGAATCGCCCGGTGAAACTAATGTAGAGGATGATTCCGCAGTCAAATCACCCGCTATCATCAATACCATGGCTGAGCCGTCATCCACGACTCCTGAGGCATCGTCCCCAACGGAAAAGTCAGCATCAGCATCTATAAATGCCTTTATCTTTATGGCGCCTTCGGTGCCTGTTCCAGGCGTAGCAGGAGTTGGTAGCTTCACCTCAAACTTACCCTTATCAATCGCCGCGTCAACCTTCACAATACGGTTTTCGATGGCGATATCCACGTTTTTTCCGGTGTTTGCCGTTCCGTTAATCACAAGGTCAGCCCCTATTGCGCATGTCTCGGGCATGGTGAACGTAACCTTCTTTTTTGAAACTGATATGTCAACGAAATCCTCAGTTTGAGGAGTAGTATCCAAATCCCTTACTTTCACCGTGTAAGAGCCTATCTTATCAAAATAGACCACATATTCACTCTTGCCGTCGGCGTCTATCATCAAGTCGCTAAGATTGCCAATTTTGTTTCCTGCGGGGTTATCATTTATACCGCCAGGGAACGTAGCATTTTCTGCACCTCTCTCTACGTAAATGGAAATGTTGTGGTCAGGCACGCCTGTCACTGTCAACTTCACCTTCTCCGACACCACCACTTCCGTCTTCTCCGCTTTTATCTTAAGTTCAGGGCTCACTATCTCTAATTTTACCTCGTCACTGTCCTTTCGCAGCCCATGTGCATACTCCTCCTCAGTGGAAACTTTGAATTTATAAATTCCAAGTTCCCATCCTGCGGTATTTATTTCCAAGTCGGTGACATGGAAAACGTTGACTTTATCGAAGACGGCGTTGGCATCAGCAGGATTTACTTTCATCGTATCACCGTTGGGGTCAGTCACTTTCAAGGTTACGCCATCGTTCGGATCTAAGGAGGTAGTAAACTTTGCCGTGATTCGAGTTCCTTGTGGGATACTGCTTATTGTTTTAGTTCCCTTCTTCAGCTTTAACTCCATAGTTCCCTCACCGACACTGATCACCGTTGCATTACATCCTATGGCATCGGGTTCCCCCGTGACATTATAATCACCCGTCTTTATCCCTGATATATCTATCCTTCCATTAGGGTCTGAGAACCTCACCGCACCGGCGTTGTTCTCGCTAATCCCGGTTAACGTCACCTTCCCAGAGGCATTACCAGTGGCATTGTAGAACTGTATCACATGACCAACGATTGCCGATGACTTGGTTCCGTCCAGCCAGATGGTAATATTGTCGTAGTTGACAACGAAGTCCTGCCCATAGCTTGTTATAGTCTGCGTTGCCGGGACTACTTTTGCCGATGCAGATGGCATCAATGTCACGAATGCAAAAGTCATCACCACTGCTACCACTAACATTCCAACCGTTACTTTTTCCAGTTCCAATATTCCTTTCTTAACACCTTTCATTTTTCATCACCTCTTTTTGCTTATTATTTGGATAATTTGATATACATAGTCACATTAAAAGATTTTCGGTTTTATTAAAATCATACATATTTATATAATGTAAGAAAAAAACATAAGAAAAGGAAGTTATGTGTGATAGATAAGGGGGAAATAAAAAAGGGGAAGATATGAAAGTGAAAGCAAAAAGCGTGAAAATGGTAGTAGTAGTCCTATTAGCAGCCTTAGTTCTTGCAGCGCTAGCAGTGCCTACATCCGCATCCGTAGTCCCTGCTACACAGACCAAGGCAAGCTATGAGCAGAACTTCACCGTCAATTACGACAACATAACTGTCAAGTTGGACGGGATCGCATCATCCGTGATACTGGGTCAGGACGTGCAGTTCTACAATGCGACTGGCAACTCTTCTGGTGTGGTAACCTTAGTTGGGATAAGCGAAAATAACGCAGGCGAAACGAGATTCTCTGATTCTACGGGATTGTTTGACACCACAGGGATGAAGACAGGTGTGTACAAGGTTAACGGTACATCTGCCGGTTGTAACTCCACGGATATACTCCTTGGTACCACGGAGATAATCCTGAAGTTGAAAAAGGGCACTTCCACTGTTTCAAGCGTACCTCAAGGGATTCCCTTCAAGATAGAGCTCACCACCTCGTTAGACCTAAACGATGGTGTGAGCCTGAAGGTGAAGGATCCGAATGGCGACACCCTGAAGAAAAATCCAGCAGATGGAACGGTATTTAGCGGAGTTAACGTGAGCCATGTCAGGGATTTGGATATAAATACCTCCGGGTGGAATCTTGGGACATACACCTTCCAAGTTTCTACGAGCGCATCTAAAGCACGTGGATTGTCCATGAAGAGCGAAGAGAAGACGCTGGAGATTATAACGAGGGGAATTGAGATCAAAGCGGCAAAAACAACCGTAGCTAAAGGTGATACAGTGAAACTGACCGTGAAGGGTGTACCCGGTCATAATATAACGGTGTCAGTAGTAACTGGTGGACAATATGCCACATTCCCAGGCGGTGTAAACAGCAACCCGGCTGACGATACCGTCGGATCATTAATCGGAGAGAAAATAGGTGGCAGCGGTAAGAAAACATATACGGTCTACTTCAACAAGACAGGTTCGTACAAGGTCAAAGTGGAAGACAATGATAGCGGCGAGGAGGACACAGTAGACATATCAGTAGTAAAGAAGAAAGCCACATTCCACATGCCTGATACCTGCGTGATCGGTGATGCCCTTGTGATCAATGGCACAGCCACTGGAGGAGATACCGTAGACATCGCGATTGACGACGTGATTGTGAAGACAGACATCTCGATTGATGAGAACGGTAATTTTAAAGAGGAGTTACCAACGCCTGATACGCGTGGGACAGGAGTGGAGGACGACATCGAGATAGAGGCATTCATAGATGCTGATTATGTGATAGAGCAGCGTGTTGCGGATTTTAGTGACGATGGATCCACCACCGTATCGATGGTGAGTGGCGGTCTAACCGTGCAAAATTCTTCTCGGGTAGCTGCGCTGGGTGATTGTTTCATACTCAGCGGTACTGCACCCGGCTCTGATGCAGTGGACATCATCGTCGTTGCTCCGAGAGGCGGTGGTGGAAAGGGGGTAGATCCTTCTAATTCCGCACTCAATGGTCTTCCTTCGGGTATTACTTATGAGACTGCATCTACCACAGGTGCAAGTGACTCGTTCTCGATCGAGATCGGTGTTCAAAAGAACGCTGATACCGGCACATATCTCGTGTTTGTGCTAACTCCCGGAAAGGATGGTGTCTATGGGAGATTTAATACTGGTGATTTGCTTGCGGGTTTAGAGGCAACATACGCTGGCGGAGATCTTTCCAATCTTGCTGCAAAGACACTGGAGCAAATAGAAGCTATAATCACTGATGCAACCGTAGGAACGGCGGGCAGCGATGACTTCATGAAAATGTTGCAGATAAAAATAGGAGAAAGGATGGTGAAACTTGACGCGGTTGCAGATGTAGAAATCGGTAGTGACTTAGTGATTACGGGAATCTCTAACAGAGAGGGGCGTTCAATTAATGTCAAGGTAACAGGACCTGCAGACCTTGGAAAAAAGACTGTATCAGTTACAAATGGCGTGTTCACAGCGACGTTCGATACATCAGGGGCTTTGCCTGGCGAATACACGATAGAGGTGGATGACAGAGACGGACACACGGATGCAACGAGTGTAAATATCACGACAGCGGTAAGTGCAACACCAGCGCCTACACCCACTGCGACAGTGACAGCAACGCCAACGCCTGAATCTTCGGCTTCGATACCAACACCTGCTCCAACAACAAATTCGTCATCAAATCCCACATCTAACCCTGAGAACCCA
>JAUVZJ010000078.1 GCA_030602585.1 Candidatus Methanophagales archaeon
GAATCCTAATTCTCTCGATAACAGCAGTTGCGTTTCTAATTCAGCAAGAGAGCCTAATGATACATAAAGGAATTGAATGAATTCCTTATTTGAATTTCTCGCTGCACCTTCGGCTATATTACTTGGAATTGATACCGCTGCCCGTCTTATTTGAGACACTAATCCATAAGTTTCTTCTTTCGGAAAATCTGTCGTTAACTTGTATATCCCTTTTGCCAGGGTCATCGCCTCTTTCCAAACGTCAAGATCCTTATGAGTTTTCATCCTTTTGGGTCCTTTCGGATAATGCGTGATGTGTGATATATATGAAAGTTCTTCATTTTATACCCATTACTCTTTACCCTTTACTCATCACTCATTACACAGGTATGCGTTCTTAAACAAAGGGTCGTTTAAGTGTTGCTTTAGTTGTTTCCGGTTTTTGGGTAGCCAGAGGGTCATTTTATCCATAAGGAAAGGGTGAAAGGCAAAGGGCTAAGGGCAAAAGGTTTTCGACCATGCCGATATTAATTTTGAAAGCATACGTGATATTTCTATACACCCTTTCTCTATCTCCTTAAATGTTTCTTTTGGTATATATCCTATTTCAAAGGCAATAAATAGTTGCCTGTGTCAATACTTCAGCAGATGACCCTTTAGCAATGTAAAAGTACCGAACAGCCTCTTTATCAGTTTCTCTCTCATCGCCTTCTGCAATGTTACTCGGAATAGATATTACCGCACGCCTGATTTGATCCTTTAAACCATAATCCTTTGCAAAATCTCCGGCGTTTGTTATTTGATAGATGTAAACCGCAAGGTCTTTACCATTCTGCCAAACCCTAAGTTCTTTAAAACCTCCTTTACCCATTAGCCTCTCGCCATTAGCCTCTCGCCTTTTGTCGGACATTTTTTTTTAACCACAGATTAACACGGATTACACGGATTTATTTCTTTTCACCTCGATATTTTTCCCATCTTCCAAAGATTCTTTTATAGCCTCAAGCACACGAAGCCCATCCTCGCCAGATACAAGCGGGTCGCCACCATTAAGCACCGCATCTATAAATGCTCTGTCCTCTCTAAAATACGTTTCATTCGGACGCTTATCCCCGCTCGTTCTACTCGTTTGTGTCCCTATTAGTGCCGCTATAATCTTCTTTGCAGATTTAACATGATCTGCAACCTTCTCCAGCGAGCCATAACTCCCATGCCGAACTTCAACTTCCATTTTTCCTGATTCCCAATGCCTCATCTGCCAATTTTATATGTACAATTTTCGTTTTCATTTCGTTTACCGTTTTCCTTTCATTGTTCGCCAGCCAACCTCAGAGCCTCATCATATAAGTCATTCCCGATCCAGATGCCTGCGTTTATTAGTTCACCGAGGTTCTCTTGAACACTACTTAGCAGTCCCCGCCTTTTAGCTTCGATAATAATACCAATCGTCCCTGTTACCTTTAAACCGAACATCCTTGCTATCTCCCGACCCCTGTTCTCATCAATGATCACCAAATCAGCATTTAATTCGCAAGCCAACGCGATTACTTCGGACTCACCCTTACCTAATTCCATCTGCAGGAGTTTTTTAAGTTTATATTCCTTTACCTCTTTTATTTTTAACCATTCTGCCTTTTTAATCTCGGCGAGTCCATCTTTTTCGTATCCTGAGATTGTAACTTCTTCATAAACAGCTCTTGGAATGGTAACTTGATTGTATATCTTTGGTAAGAGGTCCAATCTACTTAGTTTGGCTAAAGCAATTAGAGGCGTTGAGTTTGCAATGATCAATCTCATTGATTTTAGTCCCCTATCGCTTTATTTATGTTTTCGATATCCTCTTCAAGTTCCTTAGCGGGATAGTTAAATATAGAAATCTTGTTTTTGCTTAACATCTCAATAAACCCTCTTTTTGAATAACCTGCAAGCTCTGTTGCCTGTTCCAGAGAAAGTTTACCCTCTTCAAAGAGCTTTATTGCCATCCACAACTTAACTTTCTCCGTAAAACTTTCTTCCTTTTCACGTAGCGAAAAGAGTAAATTGGACGGAATACTTATCTCCAATTTGACTTTATTTATCTGCTGTGAGTTCTCCATCTTATGCACCTTCTTTCTTTATATAGTATATCTTTTATGTATTTAAACTATATTCTTTTATAAGCGACCCCTAACATCAATCACCTCTTTACTATCCACACTTTCCTTAATCGCTTCCAGCACCTCAAGCACACGAAGTCCATCCTCGCCGGATACAAGCGGATTGCTACCACTTAGCACCGCATCTACTTACACAACAGCAGCTACTTCCACCTTTACCCTACCAATAACAAACTCTTCTTCTGTTGGTATCTTCTCTCCCTCATCTTTCAAAGCCAGTATGTGCGTTTCGATTGCCTCTTTTGCATTTTCCATCGTCTCTTCAATCGTCTCGCCCTGAGAATAGCAGCCAGGTAGGGCTGGGACTTCTGCCCAAAAACCCCCTTCTTCCGCCCTATGAACAAATATCATGTATTCCATTTTCTCACCTCCTATTTTAACAACCGCAAGAATTCCTCTTCGGTCAAGCCTGCTTTTTTTATCGCAGCCTTAAGCAGACCAATTTTAAGCTCCTTAGAGCTGGGTATAGTAATAATCTGACCATTTGGCATTTTGATATTAACATGGGGTCACCTTTGCCTTTTCTTTCGATGCCTCCCACTTTCACGAAGGCTTTTATAGCTTCTTTCCCTTTGATCCCTCTAAGTCGCGACAATGCAAACCCTCCTGCTCTACTCACATTTAACGTTTAATCTTATTTATAACTGTATCTTAACATTAACCACCTTTTTACTATCCACACTTTCTTTAACTGCCTCCAACACTTCAAGCACTCGAAGTCCATCCTCGCCAGATACAAGCGGATGCCCATCATTAAGCACTGCATCTACAAACGCCCTGTCCTCTTTAAAATACGTTTCATTCGGACGCTTATCTCCGCTCATTCTTCCTGCTTGAGAGCCTATAATCTTCTTTACTGATTTGATGTGGTCTGCAACCTTCTCCAGCGAGCCATAACTCCCGTGCCGAATTTCAACTTCCATTTTTCCGGATTACCAATGCCTCATCTGCCAATTTTATATAAAACAAAATCTCTTATCTTCTTTGCCATTTCAAAGGCTTCTTTTGCCTCTTCTATGGTTGGCTCAACCAATTCCTCTGGATAACGAATTTCAATAGCATAATCAGTAAGTTTATCCGCCTCCTCTTTCAATGTAGAAATTTCTCTATCTTTATTTTCGCATTTCGTAATCAATTCACCAATTTCATGTGTCTTTGTAAAAGTAAGACCAAGAAAGACCAAATATGCTTTCAAGTACTTTTCAACAGCCTGCTGACAATGAAAACAAACGGTCTCAGTAACCGCATCGGGAAACGATAATTCATGCTCCGCACTGAGTAAATCCTTCTCCGCTTTATCAATCCAACTATTTATTAACTCTCTTTTTGTTTTCATACAGAATCTTCCCTTTTTTCATTATATTTGTAATAAACGCTTCTTCTACTCCTTTCCATTCGTCAATTTCTTTTTGAGTATAAACAATAATATCCTTTGGGACCTCGGTAATTCCCCACAGATGTTTTCTAATTTCTCTTGCCCGCTTATACCTCGGTAGATTGCTGCTTTTTACCACCAATAAGTCTAAATCACTATCTCCCGTAGGATTGCCAGAGGCGTAAGAGCCAAAAAGAATGACACGCTCTGGTTTATACTTATTTACTATTCTGTTTACGACTTCCTTTATTTGTTTTTGCGCGAGCATGGTATTTATTCACTTCTCTTTTATTATTTAAAAACTATACCTATTTATAAATGTCTCCTAACTTCAACCACCTTCCCTCCGTCCAAACCCTCTTTAATCGCTTCCAGCACCTCAAGCACTCTCAAACCCTCTTCTCCGGATACAAGTGGGTTGCCTCTGCCAAGCACTGCATCTACGAATGCTCTATCCTCTTTAAAATATGTCTCATTTGGACGCTTATCTTCGTTCATACTCCTCATTTGTGCACCTACAATCTTCTTTGGAGATTTGATGCGACCTGCAATCAAATCCAGCGCGTTATAACTCCCATGTCGAACTTCAACCTCTAAAGGATTTGCGAAGACCGAGCCGCCGGTTCCATGCACCTGAATAGAATCGTAACCCGCTGCTGTTTTCCACCCAAGATTGAACGTTCCAACTGCTCCTTTTTCAGTTTTAAAAACACCTGCAATATTATCGAAAACATTTATTCTATGCATCGTGCTTATCCCTCTTGCTGAAACTTCTGTGATCTGGTCTGATAATACGTGCATCATTATGTCAATCAGATGAGGCCCGGAATCGTATAAAACACCATATTTATCGTTAAAGAACCAATCGCTGCTCGGTATCCATCCAGCATAAGGACCGGCATTCACAAGGATTCCGTGTGCCTGCAAGATAGTTCCCAATTTTAATGACTTAACGATTTTTGCTGCTTCTTCATAGTTCCTTTCAAGCCCTCTATTGTAACCAACCGCTAACACCAAATCCTTCTTCCTCGCTATTTTCACAAGTTCAAAAGCATCATCAGCTTTTAAACCCATCGATTTTTCACAAAATATATGTAGATTATGTTCCAATGCACCTTTTACGGCATCGTAATGTAAAAAGGTTGGAATACAAATAAAAACAGCGTCTAAATCAGCATCCTCATACATTTTATTATAATCCTCATAAACCTCTGGAATGTTCCATTTGTTAGCAAATTCCCTACCTCTTTTAACGTCAACTTCAGCAGCAGATGTCATAACAACATCCTCAAAAGTGGATAATACCGGGACATGCATATCCTTTGCAATCGTTCCAAGTCCAACAATGCCAACGTTTATTTTGTTCATTTCGTCACGCCCTAAATAACCTTACCATTAACTTTTTCCAGAGTGGAATTCGATTGATGAATTTGTTTTGATATATCGCTACCGCAAGTCTTTTCCATAAAGGCACGAGTTCAAACTCTGTTCTTACGTCTTCGATTCTCTCACCAAATACCTCGTAATCGGTGCTGCCCAACTTCTGTTTCACTGCCAGCTTTAAATGCGATATTTTATTGGGATTGAATCCCATAATTCTTGCGCATGCGTAGTCAGTAGCTACTGCATCGTTTCCTACAACCAACAAGCCTAAGGGCTTTGGGGCTCCGCTCACGGGACCTGCACCTTCCATCGCAATGATGCCATCTATTAAACATAAATCTGGCAATCTAACTTTATTCGTATCACAAATTACTTCATCTAAATACGGATGATATTGTGCTTTGTTTTTTATCGGGTTTGCACCGTATAGGTTCTTGAGGTTGCAGGTGATTCCCGTCATCGTATGCGTTTTTAATTTTCCAACAGAGATCAGGAAATCTGATTTTATGTATGATCTGGACATCTTTAAATTTTTAAAGTACAATCCATTCAGATCGATGTCAATATATTCATCTTTTGTTAGATTTAATAGCTTTACATCAGGATATTGGTTAAAAATGTCTTCCCAACCGAGGACTTTAAACGCTACTTCGACATTAAGTTCGGTGGCGTCTGCTTCTCCAATTGTGATGGTTTCGATGTCGTAATTTTGTAATAGCCAATCTACGAGGCATTTGACGATAAAAGGGTCAACACTTACACCTGTTTCATAACCTCTAACCAGACAGATGTTCGGTTTGATTATTATATTTACTTTTGGCGGAATTTTAATGATCCTTCTATCTTTCATTTGATTCAATAAATTGAATAGTGCACCTTCAATCTCTGACTTGTTCTGGAGATGTTTTACCTTTGCGATTCCAACAATGTTTTTTTCGGTCATTACACTAACCTTCTATCAATACTATGCTTGTCTTCTATAAGTTTTTGCATGTTAACTTTACTGCTGGAATCAGCTTATAAGAAAAAATCCGTGAGGTTAAGAAAATACCAAGCCCAAAAGCAAGAATAGGCGTCAATACACTTTCTTTCTAAAGAAAGATAAACCCTTACAGGGTTTTCGGGGTCGTGGGGCGGAGCCCCACACTGTGCTAAGAAAGAATATAATTCTTTTGGTAAAGCTTT
>JAUVZJ010000040.1 GCA_030602585.1 Candidatus Methanophagales archaeon
GACGAAATTGGAATGATTAGTGATTGAATGCATATCACGGGGAATAAAAAACTACTTCTCAAGGTTGATTTTGAAAAAATACAAGTTCAACGATGTTTAAACTTCCTAAGAATACATTTGTGGATTATGCCCCAAACCCGCAGAATTACAAAAACTACTCTAAGAGGTGATCTCCATTGTGATAGAATGGATGGATCATAAGAAGTATGCAAGGCGTTTTGGGTACTAAAAAGACATTTTTTGAAAAAGTTAAGCACATAGGGCAAATAATATCATGAGATGAGAATAATTAAATCGCCTGCATCATACGTCATATAACAAAGTGTATCCGCTGCGGCTAACGCCTTGCCCTTCGGGAAATTGCCCTATCGGGCAACTTCGGATACACTTGTTCCGTTATGTAAAATCCCGCCTTCTAACTTTGAAAAAGGAAGGATTCATTAGCCTAAGTCGCAGAGGAGAACAACTTCCACCGGAAATGTGGGGGTGTCTGGGTACAAGGCAACACCTTTTTTAGTGGCGCAATCTAATAGAAACCAAGTGAAATGGTAAAGGCTAAAATCGCAGTTTGTGTTTGCTCCGGAGGAATAGATTCCACAGTTGCGGCAACAATCGCATTACATGAAGGCTATGAACTGCATCTCTTTCACGCATCTTACGGACAGCGAGCGGCGAAGCGAGAAAAAGAGGCAGTAGCGAAAATAGCTGCTTACTTAGGTGCGAAGGAATTGAAATTCGTGGAAATACCGTTCTTTAAGGAGCTTGGCGGGTCTTCTTTGACAGATATTACGAGAAGTGTCCCGGTAGGCGAAGAAGTGAATTTAGATAAAGAAAAAGAAACGCCATCTACATGGGTGCCCTGCCGGAATTTGGTTCTTTTAGCGACTGCGAGTGCTTATGCAGAGGTTATTTCCGCAGAGGCTATTTTCGTGGGCTTCAATGCAGAGGAGGCGAGGTCGTATCCAGACAACAGTAATGAATTCGTTAAGAGGTATAATGCAGTATTGGAGAAAGCAGTAGCTTTTTTTTCTCTGCCGCCAACGGTAAAGGCGCCTTTGGTGGATTTGTTAAAGCATGATATAATAAAAAAGGGGATAGAAGTAAAAGCGCCATTGCATTTGACTTATTCATGCTATCTCGGTGAGGAAAAGCATTGTGGGGTTTGTGAGTCCTGTCTGCACCGGAGAAGAGGGTTCAAAGAAGCGGGTGTGGAAGACACAACTGTGTATGTCAATAAACCGAAGGGAAATCCTAAATCCTAAGCAACACTTTTTCTTTTTAGGAAAAAGAAAACTAAGCCCTTACAGGGCTTGCGGGGTCGTGGGGCAGAGCCCCACAGTGCTAAAAGAAAAAATAATGGGTGTTTAGAATCCAGGATTTCGAGTTTAGAGATTACACCTGCGGTTTAGGTTGTCTTTCTTCTGGAAGCACGGGTAATCGCATGGTATTCAGCAACAGAGTATTTTCAACCTCCTTAGCACGTTCTAAAAGCAATTCCTTGCCTATGGACGTGAGAGCGAATATCGGGATTGCAGTGCCTGCTTGTAAGAGTGATTTCTCCTTTGCGAGTGCTCTTATGTGTGGCGATGCACAACCAGTAATCAAGTCAGCGAATTCGCAGAACTCCTCCGCGTCTTTTCTGGCGATGCCCGTGAGATGCACACCGAATATCACTACGAGCTTGCTGATGGCTCTACATCGCTTTGCGTCTGCCACAGTGGGTACTGTAACGCCTATTCTTTCGTATCCAAGACGAAGCGCCATCTGCAACCCTGCTGCCTGGTCTATCGCAGGCGGGTCAAGTATCTTTCCTCCTATCGCCTCTATTTTCTTTATTATTCCTTCAACAGGTGTGGTCTCAATTACGCCGCTCAACCTCCCCCCTATTCCCTGCACAAGTGCGGGATTAGAAGTAATTACTGTGCCTGCGCCTTCACAAACCGTTACGGTGGTGTCGAGCAAGCCTCTGCGAAGTGCAGTCATGAATGTTTCTGAAGCGCCAAAACCAACAAAAGTATCCATCTCTACTTCTCTATCCGCCGTACACATCCCGAAATCTCGTATCCTGAATTCTATATTATCTTTTATCACTTTCTCGTCCAGTTCCTTTATTCCTCGCATCTTGTCCCATAACGGGCAATATTTGAGCAGAGGTTTGCCAACTTCCACTACTTGCTCGTTTTCTACCACTACTCTCGCTTTCCCTAAAGTTTCAAAGATATGGCGTTCTTTTTTTGTCATATATGGTCTATTGTCACAATTAATTTAATATTATCCCTAAAAGTAACAGTTATGAAGTTAAGATTAACCGAAGAATCGGATTTAACGTTTAAAATTTAAGCGAAGAGGAAGTTTGAAATGGAAGTAAAAAAAATCCTTATGGAGCGAGGCATAAGAGCTGCGAGAAGTCTCGGGCAGTATTTCCTGGTTGATGACGGCGTGGCAGCGAGAATGGTGGAATATGCGGGTGTAGGGAGCGGTGACGTGGTGCTGGAGATAGGGGCAGGGGCGGGAAGCGTCACGGCGAATTTAGAGAGCAAAGCGAAGAAAGTGTATGCCGTGGAAAAGGATAAAGAACTTTGTGTGATATTAAAGGAGCAATATGGTAATAAAAAAAGTAAAACGGAGGTAATCGAAGGTGACATTATGGAAATAGACCTCCCGGAATTTGATAAAGTCGTTGCGAGCATACCTTTTTCTCTGTCATCGCCAATCACGTATAAATTACTGCTTGCGGACTTCGGGCTTGCCGTGCTGTTATATCAGAAAGAGTTTGCAGAGAAAATGGTTGCGGAACCCGGGTCGAAATTGTATGGGCGGTTATCTGTTATCGCACAGGCGCTTGCAGACGTTGAACTTCTTGAGCTCGTTCACCGAGATGCTTTTTATCCATCGCCGCCTGTTAAAACTGCGATAGTTAGGTTGAAAGAGAAAGAGAAGGGGAAGGAAAAGAGAATAGTAGAGGAGAAAAAGCAGTTTTTTGAGTTCGTTACAGAGGCGTTCGAGCACAGGAGAAAGAAGATGCGGAATATATTTAAAACATCGGGAAGCTTAGCAGTTGAGGAGTTGGAGAAGCGACCGGAGGAATTGAGTCCGGAGGAGTTTGTACGGCTATCAATGAAGATTTTAGAAAAAGTTTGACCAAAAATGCTTTGCAGCTTCGCAGAAAAGAAAAGTCTTGACGGAAAACGGGAGAGAAAAGATATAAATAACGTGTATATATCTATATGGCAATAGGGAGTTGATAATTGGGAAAGAAGTAAAAGAAGTTTTATTAAAACTCCAACTGGTGATATAAAATGTTAAGCGTCTAAAAGGGAAAAAGCCTGGTTATAGAGGGAAAAGAATGAAACAAAAGGGAAAGAAGGGACTCGAAGAAATAGAAAAAACACTGAAAGAAAACGAGGCTATTTTAAAAGAGAAGTTTAAAGTTAAAGAGATGGGCATTTTCGGCTCTTATGTGAAAGGAGAGCAGAAAAAAAGTAGCGACCTTGATATTCTTGTGGAGTTTGAAGAGCCGATAAGTCTTTTTAAGTTTATGGATTTGGAGGAACATTTGAAAAAAATATTGGGTATAAAAGTTGACTTGGTGTCAAAGAAAGCCTTAAAACCAAGAATTGGTAAACACATCTTAGAGGAGGTTATTTATATATGAAGAAACGAGAGTATGGGGATTATATCCAGGACATTCTTGATTCCATAAATGACATAGGAAAATTCACTCAGGAAATGGATTTTGATGACTCAGTGATTTGATTTATACAGGAAAAGAGATGAAAAGAGAGATTTCGATGATTGCCGCACTGTTGGAATTATACCGTCACAACTCGTATATTGTGTTGCAAAAGTATCCTATCGCGGGGATAAAATCTTTCTTTCGCGATAACGTTCCAGGAATAGCACATTTATCGTCTTGTATTTTGACCGCGAAAGCCTTTTCTATTATCCTCTTATCTCCTTTGACTAAAATCGCTTCACCCTTTTTTAATGGATTGGTGATGAGGAAAGCGACCAAATCGTAGTGCTTCTCCTTACGTAAGCGTTCCATCTCCTTTTTAATATCATCTTCTTTTGCGCTTATCTCCTCCTCGTCCAGGACCATTATTTGACCCACACCAACTTTTTTCGTGCCTAACAGATATTCTTTAAAATCGAGAAACAGGATTTCAGTAGCGGATTTTCCCTTTATGTCTATACTCGCGGTTAACAGTTCTTTGCCGTATTCTTCAATCTCAACGTTAAGTTTATCAGCCAGTTTGTAAGCAACATCTTTATCTCGTTCAGTGGTTGTGGACAACGTCAGAATTAACGTATCAGACAGAATGCCAGAGAGAAGCAATCCCGCTATATCGGGCGGAATATCAATTTGATGAAGAAACATAAATCCAGCAACGATGGTGCACGTACTGCCGATAGGCTCATTGTGAACGTGGATAGGCATAAGTGTAGATATGTCTCCAACGCGGTGATGGTCAATAATCTCCAGTATCTCTGCTTCCTGCACACCGTCAACAGCCTGCGAAATTTCATTATGATCAACCAAAATGACCTTTTTTCTTATAGGATGCAGTAAATCCGTTCGTGTGATTATACTTATCAATCGGTTGTCCGCATCTACTAATAGCACACTGCGATATTTGGATTCTACGACTTTCCGTTTTATCTCGGAAATCCGGGTATAAAGTCCTGCTACGGGGACCTCCTTTGACATTATAGAATGGAGCGGTGTTGACAAAGCGAACAACTTGGCGGTAACAAACGTGTCGTGCAGAGAAGAAACGATTACCGTTCCTTTCTCAGTTGCTAACCTGATGACTTCCTGGCTAATTGTGGAATTGCCGGTGATTATAAGCGCAGAACATTCAGAATTAATCAAATCTATTTGGACGTCCGTCCTGTCGCCGAGAATAACGACGTCTCCCGCACGGATTTTGCTTATAATCCTTGCTTTTTGCATTGCAGCAATAAATATCCTACCCGTTAGTTTTCCGATGTTCCTGGGATTGGTAATCACCTTTGCGTCCAGAGTATCAGTCAGTATATTCAGGTCAATCGGAGCCGTAGATATGTCGCCAAAGCCCATGGTATCTATGTAATGTTCGGCGATGTCTTTCAGACCAATAATTCCTGATAGCTTTCTGCTGGTGTCCACGATGGGGACAGTGCGGATATTGCTTTCTTTCATCAAAGAAGCTACGTACTTCAGGGAATCGTGAGGTGAAGCGACAATAGGTTTTTTCAATTCCATATCGCTGGCAGTAGGTGCGAGACTTTCTATTTCTATGGGGGGCTCAATATCGAATTTTTCAAGAACAAATTTTGTTTCGCTGTTTAATTCTCCCGCCCTTGCGGGAATATACAGGTATCTCCTGTCAACAATGTTTTTGAAGTACGCATAGCCAATGGCAGAGCAGACGGAATCGCAATCGGGATTCTCGTGCCCAATAATAAATATCTGCTTCTGTTTGTCAACACCTGCTTCTTCCCTCGGCATCAAAGTGCCACTCGGTCCGAATTCGGACTCGTGTCCGTTTTTCATCCTTCTTTACCCTTCTTCAGTCTATTTAAATTTATATCTTCCAGTATTTGATAAAGTAGTTGCGAGCATACCTTTTTCTTTGTCATCGCCAATTACGTATAAATTGCTGCTCCATAACGTCGGGCTTGCTGTGCTGTTATATCAGAAAGAGTTTGTATGGCTGTCAACGAAGATTTTGGGACAAAAACATCTAAATGTCCTCTATCAGCCGATAAAATCATTCAAACAATCTCAGAGAATAGAGATACATGAATTGTGTCCCAAAGTTTGATAGATGAAAAAGCTTAAATAGTTTCTCATCATAGTATGTGACAACATCAAGTCAACTTTATGGATTTGAAGGTGAGGCTATGAAGGAATATGAGGTAAGAGAGCCGGTATATGGATTCATAAAATTTAACGAGTGGGAACGAGAAATAATAAATCATCGCGTGTTCCAGAGACTGAGAAGAATAAGACAACTTGCACTAACAGATATGGTATATCCCGGAGCGGTTCATACAAGGTTTGAACATTCACTTGGGGTTATGCACCTTGCTACGAAAATGTATAATGCAATTATCGGAGACGATACCAATAAACAAATTTTAAAAGATAACTTGGATTATATTGAAGCTGGCTTACAAAGAGACAAGCAGGTGGTCAGATTTGCTGCTCTCCTTCACGATGTTGGGCATGCTCCTTTTTCTCATGCTTCAGAAAGCATACTGAAGAAAAGTTCAAAAACGGGAAAACCATATAAACACGAAGATTATACGACTGCGTTAATTAGAGGCCCTTTAAGAGATGCAATAGAAACTCACAATATAAATAAAAACTTCAATATAAATGCTAATGAGGTTGCAGATTTAATCGAAGGTAATCCAACAACATTACGGGAAAGAGTCTTTTGGAAAATTATTATAGACAGTCAACTGGATGCGGATAGAGGCGACTACCTCCTCAGGGATTCTCTCCATAGCGGGGTAAAATACGGTGTATATGATCTTGATAGACTCATTGTCACATTAGCACTTGGGATAGATCCAGAGACTAACGATGTGACTCTCGGAATAAAAGAAAGTGGATGGCATGTGGCAGAGTCGTTAATAATTGCGCGTTATCAAATGTTTACACAGGTGTATTTTCATAAAACACGCAGAGCGTATGACTACATGCTTCAAGAGGCAATAAAAAGTACAATTAAAACTTTGCCTCCCCCAGATGAAATAGAAAGTTATTTAAAGTTGGATGACCATGAAATCTGGCATCAGATGAAAAAAAATGATGAGGTATTCTGGTGTAATTCGATTATGACAAGAAATCATTTGCGGTTAGTTTATGAAACAAGGGAAATTCCAACGGTGGAAGATGAAGAGATAGTAAACAAAATAAAAGAAAGCCTTGATTTAAAAAGTATTTGGTCTTGGGAAGACATGGCAAAGAACGTTTGGTATAAACAAAATAAAGATAAAGGGGGAAGAGAAGAAATAGCGATAATAGGAAAGGATAAAAGTGCAAGACCACTCTCTGAATACTCTAAATTAGTTAAAAATTTAGGAGAATTGAGGCAAATTAGATTGTATGTAAAATTGAAGGACAGGGATGAAGCAGAAAAAATAATAGGGATGGTGAAAAAATGAGGGAAAGTATATTTAGAGGACCTGCTATGATATCTCACTTGGTTAAAACAATAAGTGAGAAGTATCCAGAAAAACAGGTAGGCAAGACTTTTATCCAAAAAATGGTGTATCTACTTGCACGCGAGGGAACTGCTGATTTTGATTATTCTATGTATCACTACGGACCGTATTCAGGGCAGGTATCGGAGGAATTAGGCTTCAGCGAGAATATAGGTGCCGTGGAAATAGATTGGGCACCACATAAAGGATATTTCATAAAATCAAAAGACACATCTTGGGAACAGTATCTAAATGAGAGTGATAAAAGAGTGATAGATGAAATTGTTAATAAATATGGGGAATTTGGTGCTATAGAACTATCGATAATCACAACTACTTTGTTTATTCAAGATAATTTCGCTGTTAAAGATAAAAATGAACTTATACATGTTGTAGCTTCTTTAAAATCTCAGCACACGGAGGCAGGGATAGATGATATTCTAAAAAAAGCGAGAGTTATACAATGAAAACAGCAGGACTTTCACATCCAGAACAAAGATGTCCAAGCAAGGCATACTAACTAAAGGTACGGTAGATGTCCAATATAAAGACAATGAAATAAAGATATAATAAAGGGAATTTATCAGGGAGAAATTGAACTGATGTGGGAAAATCGTCAAAAAATAAAATATGGAAGAGGGCTTGAAATGCCTGAAAAAGTTCAAACATTTACTAAAACGATGCCGTATAAAAATGCCCCTAAACATCCCCACACTACATGAAATAGAAGAACTAAAAAAAGCAAGTAGTGAGGTAAAAACCTTCAAATTTCACTCAGATGAGATTGCCAAACAAAGCGAACCGGGTCAGTTCGTAATGGTTTGGGATCCGGGTATAGACGAGATACCCATTTCAATTGCCGATGCTTCGCCGGAAGGAGAAGTGGAAGTAGCAATTGCTGATGCCGGCGACTGCACGCATAATCTACATCAAAAGCAGGTGGGTGATTTGATAGGTTTGAGAGGTCCTTATGGTAGAGGATTCTCAATCGAAGGCGAAAGGATTTGCATGGTTGCCGGCGGGTATGGAGCGGCGCCGTTGAAGTTCGCAGCGAAGCGCGCAAAAGAATTGGATAAAGACGTAATGGTCTTAGAAGGTGCAAGAAGTAGCGCAGAACTTTTGTACGTGAAAGAATTTGAGAGAATAGGTTGTGAAGTAAGAATCGCTACGGAAGATGGTTCTGAGGGCTACAAAGGATTGATTACAGACTTATTGGAAGAGATACGGGCGTCGGGTGAAAACGTTGAGCAGGTATTGACATGCGGTCCGGAACTGATGATGGAGCGTGTTTGCGAGATTACGAGAAGCGAAAGAATCGCAACGCAGGTTTCGGTAGAACGAATAGTAAAATGCGGCTGCGGTGCTTGTGGCTCTTGTGACATTGGTGGTTATCGAGTTTGTAAAGACGGACCGGTTTTCGATGCAGAAGAGCTGGAAAGAACGGAATTTGGGAACTGGAAGCGCGAAAAGAGCGGTAAACGAATATCAATTAAGCCAGATGTAAGTGCAGGTGCGTTATTATCAATCCCTCCTTCACAGTTCACGCCCGAATACGAGCCTTTATTGAAAACAGAAGTCTGCGGTGTTAAATTCCCCAATCCAATTGCGAATGCAGCGGGATTCGGAGTTTCCGGGAAGTTACTTTATAGATATGCAGTAGCAGGTGCGGGAGCAGTCGTGACAAAATCGGTCGGGCTGTATGAGCGAGAAGGCAATCCGAATCCTACATTCTTTGAAATATCTCCTCATAGCCATAGCTACGTGAATGCGATGGGGCTTCCGAACCCGGGGATAAAGAACTATGAGCAGGAAATAGAAGATGCGAAGTATGCGGACGTGCCATTGATCTTGAGTATTTTTGGTAAAAGTGTGGAGGAATGCAGAGAGGTAGCGAAGGTTGCTATTAAATATCCAATAGACATGCTCGAATTTAATGCCTCGTGTCCGCATACGGATTTCGTAGCTGTTGAAAACAATCCTAAACTGCTGAGCGGTATAATAAAGGAGATACGAGACATTGTGCATCCAATTCCAATCGCAGTGAAAATCTCGCCTAACGTGGGTGACCCGGCAGGATTGGCACTGAGAGCGGAAAAGGCAGGTGCTGATGCTATCACGACTATTAATACCGTAATAGCCAGACCAACTGACCACACGCTTAATATCCCTCTTTTAGGTAATCCCACGGGCTATGGTGGTAAATCCGGTAAGAATCTGACGGTTGGCGGTAAAAGAGTTGTTTTCGCACTCTATAAAGAGTTGAAGATACCAGTGATTGCAGTTGGTGGTATCTTTTCCGCTAAAGACGTGATAGAATATGCGAGGAACGGTGCGTGTTTGTTTCAGGTGGGCAGCGCACTGGTAAGCGAAGGATTTAAGATATTTTCGTGTATAAAAAAGGATTTGAAGGAGTATCTTATCGCTAATGGCTATAAAAACATTGGTGAAGTGGTGGGTGAAGCGCATAGGAGATGAGGAACTGGTACAGGTTCTTCCGATTACCCATACATGTATTGAGATCCATCAGCACCTACTCCTTCGCCACGATATGCTGCTTTCTCTCTTTGTTCCCGTAGTTGCGCTTCGACGGCTTCCGCACTTTTCTTAAGCATCTCTTCTATCTTTGCTGTTTCTATGTCTAACCCTGATATTTTCTTGAATGCTCTAAGAGCACCTCCACATGCTCGCAGGTCTTCGGGATATTTCCCTACGCCAAGAATAGAGTAACTTTCAATCCCGAGTTTAGATGCGAACCCCGGTAGCAGCCCTGTTTTACGAATAATGGAATACCTACCGATATTTTTTCTCGTCATCCTCGTAACCCCATCAGGAACCTCTTTCTTCGAGCCTTCAAAAAAGCCAATGTATGCATCTACATTCCCCTTCGTCTTTTTAAAAGGTTCTTGTGTGGGCATGACTACCCCTACGGTATATAGCTCTTTAACATAAAGCTCCTTTGAGAGACGAGCCAATCTTTCCGCTTGTTTATACGCCGATTTGGGTATATATTCGGTCTCTGGATATTTACCTACATAACAGTATAATCTCTTCTCCTCGCTGTACCAAATCTCGTCATGCGGGATTTCAAATTCATCTTCATGCGCTTCTACCAGGGGAGGGAAGTTATAAGAATACAGATTCAATATCTTTTCAGAATCATTTAAACGCTCCTTTATGTGATATGGTATGATATTCCCCATGGGTGGGAATCCTGCAATCAAGATATTCTCGTAATCCTTTATCTTCTCTTTAAACTTCTCTTCGTCTACGTTCCAATACACTATAAATTCATCAATTTCAAATTCTTGGCACACGTGCTATTGCTCCTTTACCTCTCTTTCTTTAATTTAAAATATCATATATAGTAATAAACATTTGAGAGGTTACAAATGAAAGAGGATAGGCATGACGTTGTAGTGGTAGGAGCAGGACCTGCCGGGAGTGTAACTGCGAGAATCGCTGCTGAACACGGATTAGATGTCCTTTTGATAGAAAGAAACCAGGAGATAGGTGTGCCGGTGAAATGCGCAGAAGGAGTGAGCAAGGAAATAAGGAAGTTCGTTGCACCGGACAAGAAATGGGTATGTGCAGAGGTAAAAGGAGCGAATATATACGGTCCTGACGGCACGAAGGTGGTTATGTCAGGGGAGAATATGGATGAAGTGGGCTATGTGCTCGAACGACGAATATTTGATAAGTTTCTTGCAAGCGAAGCTGCACGTGCAGGTGCTGAGGTAAGAGTAAAAACAGAAGCTTATGGTATCATTGAAGAAGAGGGTTATGCAAAAGGCATTTATGCACGCGCTATGGGCGAGGATACACGCATTTATGCAGACATCGTGGTGGGTGCAGATGGTGTGGAATCGAAGGTGGGCAGATGGGCAGGTATTGATACGAGGTTGCGACCTTCTAATATATCGGTAGGCGCTGAGTTCCTTATGTGCAATATAGATTTGAATAAGGATTATTCTGAATTTTTCATTGGGAGCGAAATTGCACCAAAAGGCTATGCCTGGATATTTCCAAAGGGTGGAGATTGTGCAAATGTAGGTATCGGGATAGGGGGTGATATGTCTGGTGAAAAGCACCGTGCAATTGATTATCTGAATGCATTTGTGCGCAATAGGTTTCCCGAAGGAAAGGTAGTGGCTGAGATGTATGGCGCTGTGCCGCTGAGTGGACCGCTAAACGAAAACGTAGCGGATGGACTTGTTTTAGTAGGGGATGCGGCGAGGCAAGTGAATGCGCTTACAGGCGGTGGCATTACGTATGCGATGCATGCGGGTGAAATAGCAGGTGACGTAATAGCAAAGGCGGTGCAGGAAAAAGATCTTTCAAAGAAGCGATTGATGGAATACGAAAGCAGGTGGAGAAGTGCGTTTGGAAAACGGTTGGAAACGGGATTAAAAGCAAAGAAATTCTTCTTCAATCTCCCTGACGAAGACCTCAATACGCTTGCTCATTCTTTAGCGGGTGTAAGAATAAATGAGCTTACTCCATTGGCATTGTTGATGGAACTCGTGAAAAGGAATCCGAAAATGCTGATGGGATTGGCGAAGATGCTGCTCTAAAACTTTTTTGCTTGCAAAAAAATTTACAAAAAAATAGATTCCAAAGATATGATGTAACAAAAATAAATGCCAACGCCGGAAATGAGATATGGACATGGACATGAACACAGACATATTCCTTTTATCACGCTGTCAGAGCTAAAGCCACGAGTTTGGATTACGCTTTCGGGCTGCAACTTCAAATGTAAAGGCTGTTTTAGCATTGCTCGTGACACGGTAGGCGAGCCGATGACCGCTGAGCAGTTAACAAGCCTGGTGAAGAAATCGTCAAGTGAATATTATGGTGCTACACCGCTGGAAGAAGCAGTAATAACGGGCGGCGAACCTACGCTAAATAAACGTTATCTCGTGGATTTGGTATCGCAGTTAGAGGAATTTGTTGGCTGGATAGTGCTGGATACGAATGGATGCTTTTTAGACGCTGCTTACTTGGATGAGCTAATAGAAGCGGGTTTAAGTGAAGTCATGTTTGACCTGAAGGTGTGGGATGAAAAACTGCATGAATGGTACACCGGACACTCGAATAAAAGGATATTGGAGAATATACGCAATGCTTACGGTAAAATAAAGCTCGTGGTGAACACCGTATATATACCGGGAATTGCGGATGACCCTGAAATAGAGCAGATAGCGAAGTTTTTAGCGGAAATAGACGATAAGGGGGAGATAGATTACAGGATAAATAGATTCAGAGCGGAGTTGAGCCACGATAAAATATCGAGGAATCCATATCCGGAGGAGATAGAGCGTGCTTACCTGATTGTTGCTAAATATATGAAAAACTCGGTGATAGGTAAGAGTTGTGTGCGAGAACGGAAAATAGACGTTAAAAGGGGGTGGATAACGGTATTTCCAGATGGAACTTTAAAAAGGCGGGCTTTAGATGATTATAGAGAAGAGAAAGGGAACAAAAGGATGGGAATAAGGAGGAATACTGCTGTCGTTTAACGGATGATAAGGCAATTCAAGAGGTCGGATTTGGAAGCGATTTTAAGAATCGAGAATAAAGCATTCCCAAAATCGCCTTACAACAGGTTTACTTTCTTGTATTTTGCTAGAATATACCCTGATAATTTTCTGGTATTCGTACATGAAGATGAAGATAAAGGAAAGAGCTTGATTGTTGGCTATATAATTTTTTATCCTGAAGGGCATATTGTGTCTATCGCGGTGCATCCGGCGTATAGAAGAAGAGGGATAGGGACCGAGCTTGTGGCGGTGGCATTGAAAAGAACGAGTGGTAAGGCGAGTGTGGAAGTGCGCACGAGCAACGAAGTGGCAAAGAAGTTTTATATGCATTTAGGCTTCTCCATCCAAACTATAATCCCTGATTATTATGGTGACGAAGATGCAGTTGTGATGGTAAGTAACTCCTCAAAAATTCTGTCCTAAAAAATTCCAAATCTCAAATGTTTTGATTTCTTTCTTCCCATGAAAAAGTAGCGATTTGCCAGCTTTCATCGCTTAATATCACTTTAGTGACTGCTACTTTAGTGCCTGTGTTATCCCAAACAGCGTCATCATAAATAGCGGTAGGAATACCCTCTTCCCCAGGATCGAGTATGCATCGAGGATTAGTGCCATCAGAGTTTATAATCCAAATTTGAGGAGCCTTGCGAGGCAAATGTCTTACAAATATAATTTTATCATCTTCATTATAGACGTTATAAGCAATCTTGTTTCCATCAGGGCTCCAACTTGCGTGCTCTGCTTTCTGTGCAGTTAATTGAACTCTTTTTGTCCAATCTCCATCTAAGTCAACCAGGAACAGCCCGTTATTTTCTTGTCCATGTCCTACTATCCTGTTATCAACAGGACTCCAGGAAGGATTGAAAAGATGATTGCGCTCCCATTGACCAATTTTAGTAAGTCCAGTTCCGTCACTATTAATCAAGTAGAACCCACCTTTCATCATGTTTTTCTCCAAACCCAAAAAAACTATTTGACTTCCGTCTGGACTCCAATCTGGATCACCAGCAAGGTCATCTAAAAAAGTGAGCTGGGTTAAATCAGCGGGAGTTGGTTGTGGCGGTGTCGGAGCCGGCGTCTCTTCTGGCGGTTGCTCCAGAATTCCTTCTTCTACTTTTTCTGTGGGTTCGGGCTCTTCCGGAAGTTCTTCTATTTTTTATGTTTCTTGAACACAACCACTAATAAAAACAATTCCAATGATTGCGAATGCTAAAATTGAAATTTCTATCGCTCTTTTTTTCATTAATATACTGTGTTTAGTTGGGATATAATATATAAAGCTTTTCAATATCATATTAAATCATTCAACTATTGCCTGGGCTGATTCGGTCTCTTCCACAGTAGGGATGTCTTCAAATTCAGGCATTCCGCCGCTTTCGAGTGCCCAGCTTGGCACAAAGAATATAATTTCGTCATTTAAATTTTCTTTTTGGATTATATCTTCTTTTAAATTCTCTACTACAATTTTAGCATCCATATCTTCACTTTCGATTGGAATATGAACCATACATCCCAATCCACCAGTTCGTCCTAAACTTCCATCCTCGTATACTTCAACTTCTGTAATCGTATTGAAGGAAATATCTTTGACGTTTCCGCCAGGTACCCTGTCGTGCAAAACTATCTTTGTTTTTATTTTCTTTATAAGTTTATCGTTTTCAGTAATTACCGATACTTCAAAATTCTGGGCACATACAGGATGCTCTATTTTGTTCGCTCGTAATCTAAATTCCGGGTCACCAAATAATATCCAGTTTCTTGATTGGAATTCTATAAATCTATTAACAAATGGGTCGGTAACTTTTGGACTACCAGAAAAAGCTTTGTTATTCAGAACAATGTTCATCATATAATTATTCTTTAATGTTTTTAACGCATCTCCAACTGGCTCTCCGTTTAAAATAACCTGTGGTATAATAGTTTCTTGCGGGTCAATAGAACTGGCGGCTACATGCGTTGGTGCTAAGAAATTTAATGCGCCTGATTTTAAGAATAATAAAACTATCGAGGTCTCTATTACTCCTTCAACATCTGAATCGTTTAAATCCGTCTCTATTATACCTGGCTTACCATTGATTCTACCAACAGTGCAAGCCATTGCTGTTACAAGAGCAGCATTGGTAGTTATAGGCAATTTATTTCCGTTTTCGTCCAATGCGTATAAGCCATCTTCGCTTCCTTTTAATTTCTCAGAACCTTCCATATACATCGTTGAAGGGTCGCCATGTAATACAATAGCAATGACGTCACCATCTTTAATACCATCTACTGCTCTTTGCGCAGTTATCTTATGTTCTTCATCACACCAGCAAGTCGGACAGAATATACAATGTCCTGTAACATCAAGCCCGTAATCATCCTTTAGATTCATGTAGAAACCATGCATCCCCGGCGAATAAATCGTTATTTCTGTTTTTGGAGAATAATGTAATAATTTATCCACGTATTTATAACCCTCTTCTACATTAAAGGCAGTTATTATTCCGTATGCAACGTCTAAAAATGGATCAGAATCAATATTTCTAAGGTCTTTATCTATTCCATCTACCACATCAGGCGTCAATTCGAGTGGAGATAAAACAATAGCTAAATATTCGGGTTGATAGTTCCTCAATTCCGGAAGAACTTCATCAAATCTGGATTGATAAGTTATTAATTTAGCCTTCTTTATTTCACTGAAATATTCTGCTAATGGATAGAAATCAGAACCTTTCCTTGTTATGACTAAATAATGTTCTTTTTGAATTGTTTGTATGTGCTGGCATTCAGCCTTCAATGTTTCAGGGTTGTTACAGGTGTCAATAGTTCCCGGATTATTATCATCACAATCAGAATCAGAGCAACAGGCATAATTCATACATTTTTCATTCTCCAGATACTGACAATAGCCACATTCCTCTGACTCTTGAACACAGCCACTAATAAAAACAATTCCTACTATCAGCAGTCCAATCAGGATTTTTGCTTTCATTTTAATCTCTTTATTCTCTTACTTTTGTTGTGCATGTTCATAACACATATCTTTCATTTCCCGACTTGCGATTTTTTCGCACAGGCCTGCATCTTTAGTTTCTATTGCAATATTTGTATAACACATATCCTTTTTAGAACTGTCAGTTACTTTTTCACAAAGACCAGCATCTTTAGTTTCTACTGCAATGTCAACATAACACTTGTCCTTTTTAACACTGTCATTTACTTTTTCACACAGGTTACTATCTTTAGTTTCTAGTGCAACGTCAGAGTAACACCAGTCCTTGTACCAGTCCTTATCAAGAATGTTAGTAGCAGTGTCGGTTATTTTTTCACACAGGCCAGCATCTTTAGTTTCTATTGCAACTTTAATATAACACACATTGTGGGAGAAAAGACCCTTGTCAGCAGTTACTTTTTCACAAAGACCAGCATCTTTAGTTTCTACTGCAATGTCAACATAACACTTGTCCTTTCCAAAGACTACATGTCCAGCTTCGAGTACAACATTTTCAGTCATTTTTTCACAATGGCTACTATCATTAGTTTCTTGGGCAACATTAAAGTAACACGCATCCTTCCCTTCGCTGTCAGTTACTTTTTCACAATGGCTACTATCTTTAGTTTCTATTGCAATGCCACTGTAACACATATTCTTTCTATAACTCACCGTTACTTTTTCACACAGGTTACTATCTTTAGTTTCTAGCGCAACTTTAATGTAACACCCGTCCTTGTCAGCAGTTATTTTTTCACAATCACTAGCAGTTTTGGTTTGGGTTGACACATCCTCAGGAATTGCTTCTTCAGCTGATGGCACTTCTTCGGTTGGTTTTTCTTCTACCGTTGGCATCTCTTCTTTTGGTAACTCTTCGGCAGTTTTTTCTTGAACACAGCCACTAATAAAAATAATTCCAATGATTGCGAATGCTAAAATTAAAATTTCTATCGCTCGTTTTTTCATTAATATACTGTGTTTAGTTGGGATGTAATATATAACATTCGACTGGCTTTATGTTGAGTACGGGAATTATTTCGCAACAAGTCTAATATATAACACTATCAAGCGAATCTTCCCTGAGTGCGTCTTTTATCTCTCTTGATATTCTCCTGCCGGTGCTCATTGGCTCGTTATAGAGCAGTTGAGAGTAAGGTGAACCATTAATGTAGAGATTGGTACCTGCAACAATTCTTGCAGAGATTTCGAAAGCTATAAATTCCAGCTCATCGGTGCAGATGGACTCTATACAGAATGGCCCTATCAGACCGGGACTGAACAGCTCCTGGGATGCTTTGACTATGCTCTGCCCCATCGTCAGGATCTGGTTCAGAAGCGACTCCCTCGCTACCACCGGAATATTTCCTGTAACCACAAAGGAAGGTTCTGGAGTGCTGTCCTGTACAATATAAGCTAGCCTTGAGAGTCCATCAATGTTGGATTCATAGCGGATGTCCATGCTGAGAAGCTCCAACCGATTCGTCAGTGGTGAATAGAAATAATGGGGATAGAACCGGGTTCCTATTACAAACTCCTGGATGGTAAATCTCTCCTTATCTCTCAGCTTCACTTCTTTGATACCCTGGTCAAACTCTTCAGGATTACTCGCAAGGAAATAGCCCTTCCCTCCCTTAGCACCCGGAAATTTTACCATGACTAATCTATCTATATCCTCAGGGTCTTTGAATTCTTTAGGTAACCTTAGATCAGCGTGCTTCATCCATTCCCTCTCTTGCTCACGGTTCGATTCCCACTCCAGGACCATTCTGTTCCCGAACATGGGCACAAAGAGTTCATTCTCAATCCTCGTTGGCGAAAGATATTCCACAAAGGAACCGTGCGGGATAAGGATAACATTTCGTTCTATCAGTTTCTCCTGGAACTTCTTATCCATGAATTGTCCGTACTCTTCAACAATTAGAAGCTCATCAGCCAATCCGAACTGCTGATAAACCACTTCAGCGCCTCTTTTACATATCACCAGCGTTTTGAACCCCTCATCTTTTGCACCTTTAAGAATCTGGAGTGCAGTATGACTTCCCATGGTGGCTATGGTTATCTCATCACGGGCATAACCGTCCAAAATTTGATAAATTTCTCTTTTATCTATCATTTCTATCATGTAACCGTCTCTTCCAATCTGTTCTGCTGAATGGCTTTTCTGAGTTCCATAGCCACCCTCTTACCCACCGAAAGCGATTCACCGTAGAGGTATCCTGAATAAGGCGTGAAACGTGTTCCGGGAGAGCCCTGCACTCGCATGGAGATGTCAAAGACAACGGCTTTCTCTTTTGGAGGTCCGGGAATGAAAGTGGACTGTAATGCAAAGGGACCTATGATTCCCGGTGGATACTCCGCTTTAGCAACCTTGACAAATTTCTCCCCGAGGTCGAATATCTGTTCCAAAAGTGATTCCTTTACCGTGCATGCGATATGCCCGGCTTCGATGGCTTTTACATCAATGTATTTCAAAGCTTCTAACTGCTGTGACGCCGGAAGTCGAAGTATGCCATCCAAATTTGTCTGTCGCCTCGTATCAATCCCCAGCAGTTCCAGCCGTCTGTCTAAGATGGAATAGAAGTAATTGAAGTTAGACTGCGCGCCCATAACGAACTCCTCGATGACCGCTTTCTTCAACCCTTCCTCTGTTATTTTACCATCACGAATCATCTGCTCCGAATTCCTGTAGAACTCATCGGGAGAAGATGCGAAGAAGAACGCACGTTCGTATTTCCGCTGTGCTTCCGGTGCTTTAACCAGAACCAGCCGGTCTATTTCCTCAGGGCTTTTGTATATCTTAGGATAGGGAATCCCTCCTTTTTCCATCAGGTAATACTGGTTCCTATCGGCATCGCGTTCCTCAGCCCGAAGCATGCTTCTCGACCCGAATAGAGGTAGAAGAAACTCATCTTCGATACGGTCAAAGCCCACATAGACCTCAAAGGAGCGGTGTGGTATGAAAATAACGTTATTTTCACGCATCTGCTTCATCACTCTCTCTTCGGTTATATCAAAAAATTTATCAAGCACAATGGTCTGATCCACTATTCCGCATGAATTTTCCGTCCGATAGTAGCGGTCATAAGTCTTTTCCCTGCCTTTCTGGCACACCACCAGTGTTCTGAAGCCCATCTCCTTCGCTCCTCGACATATATCCAGTGCGGAATGTGATCCCAGTACACCTATAATCGCTTTATCAGGCTCATATCCGTCCAGAACTTCTTTTATCTCGCTTCTATCTATCATTTTTTC
>JAUVZJ010000048.1 GCA_030602585.1 Candidatus Methanophagales archaeon
TGTTAAGTAAACTTTGAAACTACACAGTATAAAGTGTTATTGGTATTGCCTTAATTCCTCTATGATACCTTTTATGATTGTACCATTCCTTGTATTCCTTTATTTTCCCATTTAGCCAAAGAGGGAATTTCTTGAGTAAATAAATGAACTCCTCGCTCACGTTTCTTATCGCTCTTTCTACTTTTCCCTTATCTTGAGGGTAGTAGGGGTGAGCAAATAAAGGTTCAATATGGTTCTCATTGCACCACCGTTTCCATTTCTCTCTGAATTGCGGCCCATTATCAGTCAGTATTTTCTCTGGCTTTTGAGGTAACTTCTCCAACAGTTTTGTTATTTCTATACTTGTAGGTGCATGATCGAATTGCTCTGCGATAAGCAAGTACCTGCTGTAATCATCGCTGCACACAAAAAACCAGTACTTCTTTCCTTGCACTGAGTACGGTCCTTTAAGGTCAGCCTGCCAGAGTTCGTTTTGTCTCTTTGCTCTGAAGAACTTCCAGTGCTTGTAGTTTTTCTTATAGCCGTTTAGACAGTGCTTTTTAAGCACTTCGTTAATGCTCGTTCTTGACAATTTTAATCCTTGAACACAGTGCTGAATCACTTCCTTTGCATAATCTGGCAGATCTATAAGCCCCTGTTGTATTCTCGCAGTACCCCAGTCAAAAGTTGTGCGCATGGCAATAATCGCCAATTCCACCTCTAATGCAATCTTTACTTCTCTATTTTCGCGTTTTTTGTCCCGGAAGCTTTCTCTTCCACGATGCTTAGCCCTCTTAGACCAAGTGGTTACTGTTTTTCTTGACACATCGAAAACTTCAGCAACCAGCGTTTTCCCAAATCCTCTTCTCACAGCGCCAACCATGGATTGCCGCTGCTCAGGAAGCAAGCGCATGATTTTTTCACCCCTTATTTCTTCTTTAAGAGAATAAAAAGAAGATAGGGATGAAATAAAAGATTGCCCTGATGTGTAACCTTTTAGACTTTACCTAACATTTTTTCTCTCAACGATCTCACTGTTTATGTAGCAGAATATATCTGCTCTCCTAATCGGGACTTCCTTCAGGAAAAAAGTAGCGCTATCAGGGAAAGATATTCCCTTGAAATCATCAGATATTATCATTAAATCCCAATCACTATCCTCTAAAAATTCATCTCCTGCCCTTGACCCAAAAAGAAAAGCGGCTTCGATTTTAAATTTTGAATTTTTTAGCACTTTCTTAAGGTGTTCTATACCCCTGATCCTAATTCCCTTCTTACCCCTTCTATCACCTCCTCCCCGTATTTTAAATGAACTTCAGCGGATTTTCTCGTGTAATGCTTGCTCCCATAGCCTTGAAACTTCTTTTCTCATCTCTTCCAATCCCCCTCTTCAACACTTAATAATTGTTCTTTAATGTATATCTACTATATAGATTATCAAAATACCGAGCGAGAAATGAGTGTTGAGAACTTTGGAAACTTAGAAAAAGCAGATATAGTAGAAACAGCACGGAAAATAACAGAAGAAGGACCTATCTGCGACCATTGCCTTGGCAGACAATTTGCAAAGATTTCTTCCGGGGTATCAAACGATAAAAGGGGAGAGATACTGAAAGAAGTTTTGAGAGCGAAAGGTGAGGGGCTAAAAGAAGGTAAATGCTGGGTATGTAATGGTCTATTTGAAAATTTAGAAGCGTGTGTGTCAAAAGCATTAGGAGCGCTGAAGGAATACGAATTCGATTCCTTTCTGGTGGGCACAAAAGTAAGCGGGATGCTTCTGGAGAACGAGGAGCTGATATGGGAAATCGCAGGTGCTTCTTATGCCGAGCCGTTGAAGGCTGAGTTGAATAGAGAAGTAGGGAAGCGAATAGAAAGCGAGACAGGGAAAATAGCCGATTTTGAAATGCCCGAAGTCGTGGTAATACTGGATTTATGGACTGAAAAGGTGGAGTTGCAGGTAAACTCGGTTTTCATTTACGGTAGATACAGGAAGTTCAAAAGGGGGATACCACAAACGCGATGGTTCTGCCGTGAGTGCAGGGGCAGGGGCTGCGAGAGGTGCAATTTCACCGGGAAGATGTATGCGGAATCAGTCGAGGAACTGATAAGTGGCTCTATATTGGAAGAGTTCAAAGGTGAAGACATGATATTGCATGGTTGCGGGAGAGAGGACATAGATGCTCGGATGCTCGGTTCAGGTCGCCCTTTTGTGGTAGAGATAAAGGAGCCAGGACGGAGGAAACTGGATTTGCGGCTGTTAGAGGAGAAAGTGAAAGAAGAGAACGAGGGTAAAGTAGAAGTGACAGGTCTTCAATATGTGAAAAGAGGAATGGTAGCAAAGATAAAAGATGTTAAGGCAGATAAGACTTACAGGGTCGAAGTAGAGCTAAAAGCGAAAATAAAAGAAGCGGATTTACGCGATGCCATAACTAAGCTAAGTGGTACCGTGATAAAACAGAGGACACCAACGCGAGTATTGCACAGAAGGGCAGATTTGGTAAGGAAAAGGAAAATATACAGTGCAATATTGGTCTCTTTTGAAGCGCCCATTTCCTTTCTGGAACTAAAATGCGATGGTGGTTTGTATATAAAGGAACTCGTATCGGGTGACGGAGGAAGAACGAAGCCGAATTTAAGCGAGTTACTTGGAGCGGAGGCAGAAGTGAAGGAACTGGACGTGGTGGACATGGACATGGATATTCATGTATTCGTTTAGCTAACTAACCACAAGATTACACAGATTTCCACGAGAAACCTTTTCTTAGAAAGAAAAGCTTTATCGAAGAAACAGGTTTTTGATAAAACTTTTTTTCTAAAAAGTTTTAGTGTTAATCTCGTGAAATCTCGTGAAATCTCGTGGTTTTTTAAAGCTATACATATAGTATGGTAAATAACAAAGATGCAAGTTGACTTTTAATAAAATGTCGGAATTAGATGAAATAGAAGAGCTTCTGAAAAAAGGTGAAGAAGAGAAGGCATTTGTGCTTATCAAAGATAAAGACACAGATTCTTTAGCCGAAGGATTGATAGAAAGAGGGGCTTTTCTCATAGAGCATGAAGAATATGATTTTGCAATTACATATTTCGAATTTTCAGAGAAAATTGCCACAGACGACGATATTAAAGAAAATGCAAGAAAACATCTGACGGATGCTTATATCTATCGTGGAATCGCTTATTACGGGAAAGGGGATATTTATAGAGCAATAGAAGATTATAGCAAGGCAATAGAATTAAATCCTGAACATGCTTTGGCTTACAACAGTCGAGGAATCGCTTATTCTAATTTAAAGAGATACGAAGAGGCAATAGAAGATTATAGCAAGGCGATAGAATTAAACTCTGAATATGCTGATGCTTATAATAATCGTGGAAACGCTTATTATAAGTTAGAAAAATATAGTAAGGCAAAAAGGGACTACAACAAGGCAATAAAATTAGATCAGAATTTTTATATTGCTCATGCCAATCTTGGAGAATCGCTTTTTATGACAGAAGACTATGACAATGCGGAAAAAGAATACAGAGAAGCTATAAAGATAAAAGAAGATATTGATTATGCTCATAATGGTCTTGGATTAGTATTAATCAAAAGAAAGGCATATAAAGATGCCATAGCTGAATTTAACAAGGCTTTAAACCTGAACAACAACAAGGATGCTGATTTTTACAACAACCTGGGATGTGCGTATGCGGAATACGGAAAAGGAAGTGCAATAGCCCCATTTAGAATTTTTAATGCCAAAAAAGAACTCAGAAAAGCAACACGAGAAAAAAATACCCACATAGAAGCGCATAAAAATCTAACCCGCGTTGGCGACTTGTTAAATTATGAGCTTAAAATATTTCTCCTTCGCATTTTTATTATCTTCTTTGTTTTTGCATTGTCAATAAATTTGTTTGAACCCATTACCATTAACAGGTGGATACTGATTTTAACCGGAGTGGCAACCCTGGGCATGGTTCTATTTAGTTTAGATTTTACAAAAATAGAGATAAAATCCCTTAAGTTTGCTGGGGTTGTTGAAGCCGAACTTAATTACGAAAAGCCAAAAGCAGGGGAAATAGCGGTACAATTTGCTAAGCCAAAAGCAGGAGAAAAGGCAGTACAACTTGCTGAGCGAAAATAATCTTCGTTTAAGTTCGTAGAAACCGCAGGGGGCAACGATTTACACGGTTAAAGAAGCAGAAGAAGTGACCTAAAAGAAAGTATTTTCGCTTTTTTTCTCCCCGCCTCTGCGACAGGCTTTTATCTCGCAGCTTGCACCAATGATAGAATCCGTTATTTCCGCTTTTTTTATCGCCGTATCCTCAGCAATCACGCTATTATTTAGCGTGGTTTCACGCAAATTCACCCCCGGGAATACTACAGAATCGTACATTTTGCTTTTTATTACCACTGCATGGTTGCCTATCACAGCGGGACCGCGTATCAAAGACTCCTTTACCACTGCATATTCGCCAATGGCAACGTTCCCCTGAACCTCGCTATCTTCTATCTCTGCGGTATCTGCAGATTCAAATCCCTTTTTCTCCAGTATCCACCTGCTTGCTTCCATGTAGCCCTCTATATTACCGACATCAGTCCAGAATCCATCCACCTCGCACCCATAAACCTCGTTTTTCGCTACAAGTATGGGAAATAAGTCTTTGGAGAAATCAAATGTGCTCCCTTCTGGAACGTACTCCATCGCTTCGGGTTCTATAATATACAAACCAGTATTCGCGAGATTTGAGAAACACTCGCCCGGAGATGGTTTCTCTTTAAATTTCCTTATCCTACCGTTGGATTCTATCTCGGCTATCCCGTATAAGGACGGATCAGGCACGGGTAAAAGGGCAATGGTCACAAGTCTGCCATGCGATTCGTGAAATTCCATCACCTTTCTTATGTTCATGTCAGTGATGTTGTCGCCCTGTATTATCAAGGTTGTATCAGTAATTCCAGCGTTTTTTACCGACCCTGCGGTTCCTAAGGGCGAGGGTTCTTCAGGATATGAAAGCTTCAAATCTCTTCTTCTACTGAGATAATTTATCGTTTGCTCTCTATGGTAGTTTGTGGTGATAACGATGTCCTTCAAGCCATAGCCTGCCAGATAATCTACTATATACCCGATTACAGGCTTATTCACCAGCGGAATCATAACCTTCGGCGTGGTGAACGTAAGCGGTCTGAGCCTTGTTCCATAGCCACCTGCGAGAATTACTGCTTTTGCCATCTTTAAACTTTACTTTCTTTAAAAAGGGAAAGCTTTATCAAAGAAAAAAGCTTTTCTTTTATTTACCCTGAGATGATAAACGAGAGGTTTACCAGAGAAAGTTTAATTTATCTAAAGTTCTATTTATAATAAATGTGGGGAGGAGTCATAGATGCTGGAGTCAAATAATCCCGTGGTGAAGGAATATTTCCGGAAGATGATAGGGGACGATGGCGTGAAGATGATGGCGAATGTCCCTGAGGGCGAAATAACCGATGAGGAAATTGCAAGGCTAAGCGATACCAAACTCACTTCTGTAAGAAAAGTCCTGTACACGTTGTATGAGAACAGGATAGCGGAATACAGGACTGAACGCGATGATAATAGCGGCTGGATTACATATTTGTGGAGCTTCAATCGCGACAACGTCAAGAAGATAATGGAGGAAGAAGCGGAAGGCGGGTTAAGTGATTTAAGAAGTAAACTTGAAGACGAAAGAAAAGGGGTGTTTTACCAGTGCAAATGTCAGCGTGTTTTATTTGAAGAAGCGATAGAGAAGGACTTCTGGTGTGAGGAATGCGAGTCAAATTTTGAACATTTTGATAACGGTGATTTGATAAACGAGTTAGAGGAGAGGATAGAAGAGATAGAGAAGTGGAAGAAGAAGATAAGGAGAGGATAAGAAGCGATTGCATAAGGTTACTGCGGGGGGTTGGGTGTGACGAAGGTGTTATCAAACACTGTATTGTGGTTGCTGAACTTGCATTGGAGATTGTTCGCCGTCATTATCATTATAACCGAGTAGATGAAAATCTGGTTTTTAGGGGGGCTTTGCTGCATGACATAGGCAGAGCTCGCTCGCATGGTGTGGATCATGGGTTCGTGGGTGGAGAAATAGCGATGGAATCAGGGCTGGACGAGAAAGTGGTGAGAATAATTCAAAGGCACGTAGGAGCGGGAATAACGGCAGAAGAAGCAAAAGAAGTGGGATTACCACCTGTGGATTTCATGCCCGTGACAACGGAAGAGAAAATAGTAGCGCATGCGGATAATTTGATTGATGAATGGAGAAGAACGAGCATAGAACACGCAATAGCGAATTTAAAGGATAAATTAGGCGAATCTCATCCTTCTATAAGGAGGACGACAGCGCTACATGAGGAAGTGATGGGAAGAAGCGGATAATATTGCAAAATGCAAAGCAAAGCAAAAGTCTTCACAATTATCTACCCAATGCGCTTTCCCTTACCTTGTCCTTTAATTCTAACTTAGTTATCACGACATTCGAGGGATGTATGGGTCGAGGCACTTCGGATAAATCAGACCTTGAAACAACAACGCCTTCCACTGTTATCTTTTCCTTCTTCATGTCTATGGACCTTACTTTACCTTCTTTACCTTTATCATCTCCCCGCACTACCCTTACCGTATCCCCTTTTCTCACCGGAAAACTTCTCTTCTCATATTTATCACGCAGTTCTTCGGAAAGAGATGCGCTCATGAACTTGTGTCTTATATGAAACGGTGCATTATATCGCGCTTTCCTCTGTTTCCTCGGTTGCTTAGACTTCATTTTCATCACCTATCCTTATTTCAAACCAGTCCAACCCTCTCCTTTACTTTGCCAAGGGTCGTTTTTATTTCAATAATTTCCGCTTTAAGCCATTCAACATCTTCCTCAATCTTTCCTTTAATAACTTCTCTTGTCTTTTTTTCGCTCTCCTCTCGTATCGCAGTTATCGTTTCGTCTTGCTTCTCCAGCATCATATCCTGCCTATCCAGCGACGTATCTTGTTTTCTAAGCATTCCCGCACCTACCTGCGCTATCTTCGCTAACTGTGAGACCATAAAAGACTGCCTGAAAGAATCAATGCTCCTTATCTCTTCGGGATAGTCCTCTACATCTACGGCAAGAACCGAAGCCTCAGGAGGGTAATTCGAGTGTGTAAACTCCACAAATCTGTTAATCTTCTCTTCCGGTCCACCAACATTGACAATCAAATGTTGTTCACCATTTACAACAATATTCCTTGCATCGAAATTCTCAATGAACATGCTTTCTGCCTCGGTCAGCAGAAATAGTCTATAACCTACGTCGTGAACCTTCCCCTTTATTATTATCTTCTTCGCTTTCATCTCTTTTCAATGTTACTGTTATTCAAATATAAAAAGATTGGAGATTTGTTATGTTTATGCTCGAATATGATGTTGTCGTGGTAGGGGGCGGTCCGGCAGGCTGCATGGCTGCGAAATATGCGGCAAAAGAAGGTGCTTCTACGCTGATTATAGAAGAGGACGCAGAAATAGGTGAGCCAGTTCAATGTGCAGGGCTTATAAGCAAAAGAGCAGTAGAAGAGAGCGAAATAAGCGATAGTAAATCATTCATAAACTGCGAAATAAAAGGGGCTGTTGTTCATTCGCATTCGTATGAACTAAGGGTAGAATCCCCGGATAAGAGGGCTTTTGCCATAAGACGAGATATTTTTGATAAGGAGTTGGCGAAAGAGGCGCAGAAGGAAGGTGCAGACATAATTTTGAGGAGTAAAGTTAAAAGTGTAAAGAAAAGAGAAGGGGAGACAAAGCTAACGATAACTATTGCCACTGCCACTGCGAATGGAGAAAAGGAAATAAGAGCGAGCGTAGTCATTGGCGCTGATGGCGTGAAGAGTGCAGTGGCGAAAATGGCGGGGCTAAATGTCGCAAAAAACTACCTGAACTGCGTGCAAATAGAAGGAGAATATGAAACAGAAGAGGCGTTTGCAGAGATTTTCGTGGGTAAAAACATTGCACCGGGCTTCTTCGCATGGGCTATTCCCCTTGGGGCTGAAAACATTGCTCGAATCGGTCTCTGCATAGACAAAAGGTTTTCATCACATCCTAACCCTTTGCTATTCTTAAAAAGAAATTTAGCGGAGCATCCGGTTATAGCGAAGAAATACAAAGGCACCCGCTCAAATATTACTGCCGGGACAATCCCTATTCCGGTAGGTGTAGGTACAGGTGCAGGCTTGCGAGGGCGAAGGCAAAAGACCGTGAAAATAGATAAAGAGGCAGGGATAATGCTGGTCGGGGATGCCGCGGCTCAGGTCAAGCCAGTCACCGGCGGTGGCGTGTATTATGGAATGAAATGTGGTAAGATAGCAGGGGAGATAGCGGCAAAAGCGTGTCTGACGGGGGATATGAAGGTGCTGAATTCGTATGAAAGACGATGGCAGAAGGAAATAGGGAAGGAAATAGCGTTTGGACTGAAGGTTCACAGGTTAAGGTGTGTAATTAGTGACAAGGACTTCGATACGATTTTCCATACGCTGTCAGAAGAGAAGGTATTGCAACACATAAAAGGGAAGGGAGATATGGACTATCCCTCAGTCGTATTTCGTGAGTTCTTAAAGCATCCTCGCCTCATCAAGTTGATGGCGAGAAATATCCTAAAATATTTATATACGAAGTGAAGATAAGGTAATCAGGCAAAGACAAATAGAGGGCTTTGGGAGAGAAGGAAAATGGCGAGGATGTATGCGAGAAGGAGAGGAAAATCGGGTTCCAAGCGACCATTTAGCTTCAAGCTCAGGAAAGCAGCGCATGAATGGGTGGAGATGACAGCAGAAGAAGTGGAGAAAAAGGTGGCTGAGCTGTATAATCAGGGGATTTCGACAAGTAAAATAGGAATATTACTGCGGGACAGCTACGGCGTGCCGAGCGTTGCAGTGGTTACGAGAAAAAAGATAACGGGGATATTAAAGGAAAAGAATATCGCAGGTGATATACCCGAAGACCTCCTGAATTTGATGCGAAAAGCGCTTCGGATAAGAAAGCATATTGATGTGAATAAGAAAGACGTTCATAATAAAAGAGCGTTACAGTTAACCGAATCGAAGATAAGAAGGCTTGTGAAGTATTATAGAAGGGAGAAGGTCTTACCAGATGAATGGAGATACAAGCCTGAAACTGCCGAATTTATTATGAGGAGGTGATGAGGTATAAAAAATGAAAGGATATGGAGAAATATTGTTAGGACTCGTGTTAGTAATAGTGGGGATAGGCATGTTGGTTATTCCGCAGGTAGATTTTTTCTGGGAGGCGCTAAAAACGGTTATATTAGGTTTTATCCCCATATTCGTGTTGTTAGTCGGAGCAGTGTTTTTGATGATAGGCGTGAGTGACATGAGAGAGAAGGGAGAAGAAATAGAGGCGATGGAAGCAGAAAGCGAAAAAGGAGAGAGTGATTAGTAGTGGGCACGGTTAAACCAACCTATATAAAGAAGCTGGCGAAACAGTTGCTGAAGGAAGTGCAGGAGTTCACTGATGACTTCGACGTGAATAAGAAGATAGTGGAGAAGTATACAAGTATAGAGAGCAAAGGAGTAAGAAATAGAGTTGCGGGGTATATAGCACATAAGAAGAGGAGGGAGAGGAGTGAGAGTTGAAATGTTAAAGATAGAAGGTGTGTATCCGGCGCTTATAACGCCGTTTACGAGGGATGACGAAGTAGATAAGGGAGGTTTGAGGAGACTTGTGGAATATGTGACTGAGGGCGGCGTAGCGGGGATAGTCCCGTGTGGCACGACTGGTGAATCCGCAACACTTTCGCATGAAGAGCATAAGGAAGTGATAGATACGGTTGTGGACTGTTCAAAGGTGCCGGTGATTGCAGGAACAGGGTCGAATAACACGCAAGAGGCGGTAGAACTCACGAAATATGCGGAAGATGTCGGTGCTGACGCTTGCCTCTTGATTACGCCTTATTACAACAAACCGAATGTGAAAGGGCTAAAGGAGCATTTCAAGAGAATTGGTGATGCTGTGGAGATACCTTTGATTTTGTATAACATACCTTCGAGAACGGGTCAAAATGTGAGTGCCGCGACAATGGTGGAGCTTGCAGCAGAGGTGGAGAACATAAAAGGAGTGAAGGAGGCTTCGGGCGATTTGAAACAGGTAGGTGCGATTATAAGGTCGGTCACGGAACAGGGGTTGGACTTCACCGTCGTTGCGGGTGATGATTTCCTCACGCTTCCTATAATGAGCCTGGGTGGTAAGGGTGTGATTTCGGTAACGGCGAATATCGCACCGAAGCCGATGTGCGAGATGGTGGATGCGATGTTGAAAGGTGAAGTGGAGAAGGCGAAGGAGATTACTATCCGGCTGTTTTCGCTGTTCGAGGCGATGTTTTTGGAGACGAATCCGATACCTGTGAAGAAAGCGGCGGAGATGATGGGGCTGTCCTCCGGGCATGTACGGCTGCCGTTGGGTGCGTTGAGTGCAGAGAACGAAGCGAAGTTGAGGAAGGTGCTGGAAGGGTTGGGGATGGTGTAGGTAAGGCGTAAATCATAGAGGCGTTCATCAGGAAAAAAATCCCCCTTTGATGCCGGATATAAAAGTTATCGTCCATGCAACTTTTATGGTATGTAAGGGAGGCATAGGATGATGAAAATCAATCTGGATAATTTGCTTCATCAAAGGGTAATAGATAAATGCAAAACTCTTTACGAAGACGGTCATTTTCCACAGGCAGCATTAGAATCGATGAAGCAAGTAGAACTTGCACTCAAGGAGAAAGCAGAAATCAAAGAAAAGTTATTTGGCCGTAGATTGGTTAAGCAACTTCTGGGATCGGGAAAAGGTATCAAATTGAGAATCCCTTTGGGTGAAGAACTTCAAGAACAAGCGAGATTATTGTTCGAAGGAGCTTTTTCATATTATAGAAACTACGCGGCTCATGAAGGAAGCAAGATTGATGAAACAATTTGCATTAGAGTTATGGTGCTAGCTAGCGAACTTTTAGATCTTATTGGAGCGTCATCTGTTAGTTTCACAGAGATAGGTGGAGTTAAAGGCTTGATTGAAAGGGGCATTTTTGATGATGAATCGCAAATATACGATTTACTCTCTTTCCTTTCCTCCCAAGTTTTTCCTTTGGAAATTTTTGATGGGATGTTTGAGGAATTATCTGAAAGAGGTTTCTCAGACAGGCAATATCAAGCAGTCTTTGACTTGGGTCTTGTTGAATACTGTAGCGAAATGAGAAATCTTAGTCTCTCTGGAGAGCCTGCAGATTGGGATACGTTTGGGTGGTTTGAATTGACAACAGAGGGGCGTAAAGTTCTTGCTCAGATTCGGAAATCCTCGCCGACGACAGGGATTATATACTCATGTGAGTAATAGTGATATAGGGGAGATAAAAAGTCCGTTAGACAGGTTGTTTGAGGAAAAGGTGTAAAAGGATGAGTGGTGTAGAAATCAAGGTGAGAGAAAGGTTCATCCAGAGAGATGTATATACGCAGCGCTGTGGATATACCGACCTTGGTGGTAATGCTTAATATGGAACAACTAATAGAAAGTATATACGAAACATTGCAAGATTATCGAGCTGATGATAACCGCTCAATAGTCAGAATGACCCGAGAAAGGATTAGAAATTGGATAAATCAGTTTGATGAGCCAGACAGAAATCCACTCCTTCAGGAGCTTGACAACATTTTTAAGAAAAGATATTGTTCAAAAGAAAAGGTAAAAGACTTTCTTGGACAAGTTGTAACCAAACTGACTGAAGACTTTAACTTTCAAACGCCACAAGATTTTCTGCGAAACTCTGATTTTCTTGACCTACAACCAGAAGGAAAAAGTCAAAAGATTATGCTCCAGCTCTTTGATGAGCTTATTCAGGAGAAATATAGTTTATCACTTTCCGACTGCGGAACCGCCTCAAAACGATATTCAATTTACATCGATGACATTCTTTGCACGGGAAACACCTTAATTCAGGATGTAAGAGAATGGTCAGAAGGAACTTTTTCAGGGACAAAATCAAACAAAGATGCAGTTGCGGACAACTCAACTACCCTAGTTTTTACTTACATTTTCATCCACAGTAAGAATTATTTCAAGAAAAAGGCAGAAATGCGCCACAAAATCTCACCTGATATTTCCAACAAACACAAAAGGTATCAGTTAATTCTAATTGAAAATGGAACGGATGCTAATTCAGCACTCGATATAGTTTGGCCATTAGCTGACAACCAGCCTCAAATAGTAGCGGATTATAAAGACCAAATTGAAGCAGAAGTTGACCAATATATTCAAAGATACAACTCAACTAGTTCTGACGAGTTTTACAGGCCCGTAGGACTGCCTGCAAATGAGACATTTTTCACAAGTGCTGCTAACAGAAAAAGAGTTGAAAATGCGTTTTTACGCAAAGGAATCGAAATTTTAAGAACCACTGCTACAAACCTTCCAAATATAAGAGCATTAGGTTACTCTTTGCCTTCCCATAAAAATTTTGGTTACGGAGCGCTGTGCTTTACGTGGAGAAACGTCCCAAATAATGCACCTCTTGTATTTTGGTATTCTGGAGGTGGTTTTACACCTTTATTCAAGGTTCAAAGGGGTGAACTCTCATATTTTTTTGCCAAATTCCAAACCCAACATTGGTGATTTACCGTTTTAATTAAAAATGGAAAAAAATAAAAAGTACGAAGAAAAGATTTACTCTTCAAAGGAATGTTGCATCTTTAGAAAGACAAAAGAGTTGTATGGCGGTCTTTCTAATATGGCTTCGGGTTTTCCTTTAAGAGTAAACGGCGTTCAAATCCTTTCTTCCGAAGCACTCTATCAGGCTTGCAGATTCCCCCACCTTCCAGATGTCCAGAAGAAAATCATAAACGAGAAAAGCCCAATGTCTGCCAAAATGGTTGGCAAACCGTTTAGAAAAAATTCGAGACCCGATTGGGATGATACACGCATTAACATTATGCGTTGGTGCTTACGTGTTAAACTAGCACAGAATTTCGTTGAGTTTGGAAAACTACTGGAAAGCACATTTGATAAGCTAATCGTAGAAGACAGCAGCAAAGACAATTTTTGGGGTGCTATTAGAGACAAAAACGATGAAAATGTTTTGAAAGGAGTAAATGCTTTGGGTTGTCTTCTCATGGAGCTACGACAATTTTACAATGAAAAGCGTTACTCTTACGAAGTTTTTGTTGTTGAACCTTTAAACATTCCTGATTTTAGACTATGTGGAAAACCAATTGAGACAATTGACGAAAGAGAAAATTTTATTTCATTTATAAAACGTTCAGCCAGATATTTTGAAATTGAAAATTTAAAAGAGTATAAGCCTTCTGGTATTGGGACTTACAAAAAGGAAGAACAAATGGTGGGTATGGTTCAGGAACAGGATACAAATAATAAAAAACATAGAACACAAAGCAATCTTAATGCTTATAATATATTCCGCGGGATTAAGAGTAAGTGAGGTGGTGAAGTTGAAGCTGGGGGGGATATAGATGCTGGGAGAAGATTGATTCATGTTCGAGGAGGGAAGGGGAGGAAGGATAGATATACCCTGCTTTCAGACGTGGCGATGGAAAGTTTAGAGGATTACTTGGATAAATTATATTCAAGAGTTGTTAGGACACAAAAGCAGCAAAACGACAGAAAGATATACACATGTAAGTAATAAGGATTTAAGCAAAATCAAAAGTCCTTTGGACAGTTTGTTTGAGAACAAAAAATACGAAGGTGAAACAAAAGAATGAATAGGAAAAATATCGGGAAGATAGAAATTTCGCCCATAGGGTTGTATATACGAAGTACTTCGGATATAACTCCAAAATGGAAGGATATACGAACCAGTTCGGATATAAACGAGTTATCGGAAATGGCGTCATAGGAGATGTATAAATGCCAATAAACAGCTATGATGGAGATACCTTTGTTGCATTCTTAGATATCTCGGGATTCAAGGAATTAATGCGAAATGGAAAGAAGGCTTGGAAAGCTTTGGATAGGTTATATCAATGTGGGTATGAAAATCTAAGAAGTCAGAATAACGAATATAGAGTTGAGGGTGTATTTGTTTCTGATAGCGGTGTGCTGTTCGTTAGGAGAAATAACCAAATTATATCAAATACTTCAGAGAGTTTGAAATCGCTATTGATGATAATAAAAAGAATTAACGAAAGAATGAGAGAAAAGGATTTTATGCTAACTACATCAATTGCCTACGGAAAATTCAGGTATCAGGAGAGAATAGAATTTAAAGGGATTGAGAAAAATCCGATTTACGGTAACGCATATGTCTCTGCTTTTTTAGATAATGAAAATGGTAAACCAGAAATCCGGCCTGGACAATGTCGCATAGTAAGAAAAAATCTACCAGATAATATAATCCAAGCCATTGAACAGAATCAAGATAACGACATTTTCAGAATGATAAGGAAGCGGGGTCACAATAACAAACATTTCTATTATTACTGGATGGTTAACGATCCTCTCGAAATCGAAATATTCGAGCAGAATTATAAATATGCTTACAACTTGAAATATGCAGGAATGCTTAAAGCACTTAAGGGTAATAGACATTGACGCCACATCCGATAACACAGCATATACGCTTCGAGCTTCGCTCTTGCCCTTCGGGACATTGCTCCCTTCGATCGCAACGTCGTATATGCTGGAAACGTTAAGCGAAATTGCCTGCCATCCATGAATGCCTACTTTTTCAAGGAAAAGGAGGGGAAAGAAATGGAAGCACCAGAAGAAAAAATAAGGGAAGATATTAAGCAAAAATATAAAACTAGGGAGACTTTTGAATTAATAGAGAAATTTCTTGAGAAACAATCACAACTGAGCTTGATTAAAACAATTTCTTTTGAGAAAGAACTAAAAGAAAAAACTGCTGAGATTCTCGCTAAAGAAAGAGAATTGGGCATAATTGCGGTTAGCCTTTGCGGACTAAAAAATCAATATCTCTTTCTTAATCGAATAATAGAGACAAAACTTACCTATTTGATGAGGTCAATGATTTTTGGTTTAAATGATAATAATCATCTACTTCTCGCTTTATGCTCGAGATCACTTATTGAACATACAGCATCTCTATCCTATTTAATCAAATGGACGAACAGGGTTTTGGAGAGAACGAAGGGAACCACAGAATGTAAATCAATAAATAAAAATCTTGAAGAGCTATATACCATTTACAGAAAAATATTTTATGGAACTCGATTTTTTAAGAACGAAGGGCTGGTAGAAGCGACGAGTGTCCTAACTTTAGTCGATAAATATTTATCCCCAGAGATTAAGGATGTTAGAGAGTATTACAATTATCTATCTGATTTTGTTCATCCTAATTTTGGTAGTAATGTATTAGTTTCAAGCGGCGGATTGGGGGAAGGTATTATAGATCCATCAATCGAGGAGAAAAAAGAAATAATCGAGAACATTCTTCAAATAACAGGTATCATTATTAAACATCTTGATTATAAGGTGTGGGATTTTGCGTCATTAGGTATAATGATACCTGAATTTCAGTGTATATAAACTTTTCGATTTTTAAATGTGCCTATTCGACCTCGAGAAGCGTATTATTCCACTCTATTGTATAGACAAATATCGCTTATAGGATGATATTATTAGCCCCAATAGATGACTCCAATTCG